>JAICGQ010000298.1 GCA_025923035.1 Pyrinomonadaceae bacterium
CAGTCGACCTGGAGACGAAGCTGTTTACCTTCACCAACGGAGATCGGGTAGTAAGCACCGAGATCCAAGTTGTACGTCGTCGGAGTGCGATTGCTGCCGGTGAACGGGTTGATCGCCGTGCCGCGCGGGACGCAACTGAGGCCCGGGATACAGAAGCCTTCGTTGTCGCCGTAGAGCGGGTGCGGAACCAGAGCGTTGAACGGAACACCGGACTGAGTACGGAACGAACCGCTGGTCATGAGTTTGAATGGCCACTGATAGCTGCCGTCAAACTTGAACTGATGCGGACGATCGTTGGGCAGTCGGCCGTAGAGACCGTTGAGCAGGCTGACGAGGTCGAACAACGAAGTGATGTTCGGGTCAGACTGCCCGTTGTCGTTACGGAACAATCCTTCATAGTTTCCAATCAGGCTCGAGTACACGTAAGAAGCGATGAACTGATAGTTGTTCGAGAAGCGCTTCGTGGCGGTGAACTCGAGGGCCCGGTAGTAGCGGCGGGCTGGACCAAAGCAACCGATGGTCGGGTCTTGACAGGCCAGGTCTTCGGTTGTGGTGAAGTTGCCGGTGCCGCGACGGCCCGGGTTGAACAAGAAGTAGGTGGTACCGTCGTCGAACGAACCGTCCTCAATCACTTCGTCCTGAGCACGGTAGATACCGCGGAAACCGAAGGTAAGGTCACGCATTGCGCGGGGGCCCCACTCGATACCGGCGGTCCATTCATTGACGGTTTGTGGCTTTAGCCCAGTGTCGAACGGCGTCTGATGGGCGCCGAGATTACCGAACGCTGCCAGCACTGTCGCACCAGGCCGACCGCTGTAGCGGCTGAGGTTCGAGTGAAAGTCATTCTGGATCGTGTCAGTTCCAGCACGCACGTTGATGTCAAGCGGGATTGGAGTCTCGAGGAAGCGAGCATAGTTAGCGAACAACTTACCGCGACCTTCGCCGGTGAAATCCCACGAGAAGCCAAGGCGCGGCTGCGTGTTGCTGACGAAGTCGTTCAACGTCAGGTACGTGCCACCGTCAAGGCCGTACGCCTGCTGGAAGTCCCAGCGCAATCCCAGGTTGACCTGGAGGTTGCGCGTGGCTTTCCAGTCGTCCTGGATGTAGAAGCTCTGTGTGTTGGTGGTCGTGAAGTCGCCCCCGGTGTTGAGGCTGAAGTCACGAGTGCGAACCACGTCGAGCAGAAGGAACGGGTTGGTCGGGTTGGCCGAAACCGTGCCGGTAACGGCGGTAGTAACACCAGCCGGCGCCTGGCCAGCGCCAATCAGGAGAGCTACATTCGCCGTGCGCGATGCACTCGGACAAGTGATTGTCGTCGTCGAAGTGCGCGAGCAGATGGCAAACCGGTTTTCGATCCGGTTCGGACCCGCGGGATGATCCGGGTCGTTGAAATTCAGATCCGGTCCGGTTGATTGAGTATCAATCCGGTATTTGTTCTGGTTGTACTCGAAACCGTATTTGAACGTATGGCTGCGCCAGATGTTCTGGAGACGAGCCGCAAACTCAATGCGATCGCGATCCTGGAATGACTCCAGACCGAAACCGCCACGAACGAAGTTGCGCTGCACGGTGCCGCCGGTTCCTTCGACGAATGCCAGGCGCAGACCGCCGGAAACAACAGTCGACTCGGTGACTGGAAGAATCGCGCCGTTGCGCAACACTGCGAAACGATCGGTAACGAGCGTTTCATCGACTTCTGGGAGAGTGTTCGCGCGCTGGAAGTGCAATCCGGCGGAGAACTCACCTATGAAGTTCGGACTGAAGGTCGAGTTGAGACGGAACGCGTAGTTGGAACCGCCCGTCTGTGTCTCGCCGCGGAAGCTGCGGAGATCAGCACCGAAACCCGAGAAACCGAACAAGTGGCCTTCCTGCTTCGTGTAGTCGCCGAAGGTCGAGAAGGTAAATGTGTGGTTCTGGTTGAGCGCCCACGTCAGCTTGCCGGCGTAGAACGGGGTCGTAACTTTGTTCTCAACCTCCTGCAGGAAGGTCTGGGTCAGGAAGAAGTTCTTGCGATACTGGGGGTTGAACGCACCAAAGAACCAAAGTTTGTCTTTGATGATTGGACCACCAATATCGAAGCCGGCATCAACCTCGGAGTAACCGTTCGGGGCAGCGCCCGTGAACGGAATCGCATCGGCCTTGACTGAACGAACAAAACTTTCAGCTACGAAATAAGCATAAGCGTCACCGTGGATCTCGTTGGTTCCGCTCTTAGTGATGACGTTGAACACGCCACCGGTCGATTTACCAATGTCAGCGCCGTAAGCGCCGGTCTTGATTTCGATTTCTTGCACAAACTCGAACGGCAGGTTCGCACCTGAACCACCGAAAGCGGGGTCGGTAACGGTGACGCCGTCGAGGATGTAGTTGTTTTCAGGACCAGATGAACCACCAACCGACGGGTCGCGTTCGCGACCTGACGAGTCTCGCAAACCAGAGCGCGTCACAGTCGGTGCAATCGTGTAGAGCGACTGAACGGTGCGCTGAGTCGGGAAGTTCGAGAACTGCTCGGTAGAAATGTTGGTTCCGGTAGTATTTTGCGTGACGTCGATAGCTGAACCCGAACCGGCCGTTACGGTAACGGTTTCGGCCGCGCCCTGCGGACGAAGCTGAACATTCAAGTTCGACGTTCGCGAGAGACTCACGGGAACGTCGGTCTGTTCGAACCTAGCAAAGCCCTTCGCGGCTTCGATCGTCACTGAGTAGATTCCTGGTTCAATATTCGAGATGCGGAAGAGGCCTTCCTCATTCGTCGTGGCGCTGGTTGTGCGTCCACCCTGTCGAGTAGCAGTTACCGTAACGCCGGGAACCGCCGCACCGGTAGAATCGGTCACCACGCCCTCAATTGAGCCTGTCGTCGTCGTCTGTGCGAAGGCACTTCCCGCAAACGCGAAGCACACCAGAAGCGCAGACAGGCTTAAAAACTTAAGGACATTCTTCATTTTTTGCTTTCCTTTCTTGAACTAGACAGCGGTGCCGCCCCTCCTGTGTATATTCACCCTTATGTTAACGGCGACACCCAAAGAATTCCGGGACGATGAGGCATCGTCCGGGACGGTTTTGGCAATTGCCATGCCCACATGCCAACCCGGGTGATTTCTCCGTTATTCGGCGATACAGCCCCCTTCGGACCCCCCATCCTCCCCGGGTCTAATCCAAAAAAATGGGAATATCCAGAAATCACAACCGTACCGGCGACCCTCGAACCAGCCCTCCGCCAAGCCGTTTCGCCCGTTTTTTAGTGCCCGCATGTGTTGCCTTCACATGAATTTACGGTTATTAAGAACTTGCCATGACGGAACGCATTTATCGCGATCCAGTTCACAACATCATTCGTCTGCAAACCGATACTGATGAAGGCGAGTTGATGATGCGCTTGATCGACACCGGCGAGTTTCAACGACTGCGTCGCATCAAACAACTCGGTCTTGGTCTATACACATATCAAGGCGCGGAACACTCTCGCTTCACACATTCGCTCGGCGCGTTCCATCTCATGACGCGCGTGCTCGATCGACTCGGCGAACGATACGGAATCGATCCTGCAGATCGAATTGCGGCGCGCGCTGCTGCACTGCTGCACGATGTGGGCCATGGCTCGTTTTCGCACGTGATGGAGAAGGTGCTCAACTTCCATCACGAGCGATGGACCGTTGAAGCGATCCTCAGTGACGATTCAGAGATCGGCGCGCTGCTGCGATCGCACTCGCCCGATCTGCCGCAGCAGGTGGCGTCGATCATTGAAGGGACTTTTCAGCCGTCGGCGTTGGCCCAGTTGGTTTCATCGCAGCTCGACGTCGATCGGATGGATTACTTGTTGCGCGATTCGTTGATGACCGGCGCGAAGTACGGCATCTACGATCTCGAGTGGATCATCAACGCGCTGGCGATCGACGAGGCCGGCGATCGTATCTACGTTGAGGCGCGTGGCGTGTATGCAGTCGAGGAATACTTGCAGGCACGTTACTACATGTTTCGCCAGGTCTACTTTCATCGCTCGTTGCGTTCGGCCGAAGCCGTGTTGCGCTCGATCATTCGTCGCGCGTTGCAACTGTTCGACGAAGGACAAGAGGTGTGGCATGCGAGCGACACCGCGTTTGAAAAGATCCTGCGGCGTGAACCGTTGACAGTCACTGAGCACATGCAGATCGACGATTCGGATTTCGTCTTTCATGTGAAGCAGTGGCAGAAGTCGAGTGATCAGATTCTGAGCGATCTGAGCCGGCGCTTTGTCGGACGGACGCTGTTCAAGGCTATCGACCTCGACATGGCGCAAGACGAGAAAGGCGACTTTCTCGCAGAGGCGCGCGACGTTGTCGGGCGTGCCGGATTCGATCCTGATTATTACTTCATCGAAGACCGGGCGAGTGACGTGCCTTACTACAAACACTACACCGCGGAAAAGTCGGAACCGAAGACGCACATTTACGTTGAGAGTGGTTATGCGACGCCGCGCATCCGGGAGATCAGTGAAGTCAGTAACGTCGCACGCGGGCTACAGTATCCGTACGAACTTCATCGAGTCTGTTTTCCGGCGGAGGTGAAGACCGAGGTGTACGGGCTTTACCATCGAGGCAGTCTGAAGAAAGAAACGGCCGCGTCCTCTGATTAGTTGTGACTTATGCGCCGCTTGTTCATCACCATCGGATTGCTGGCGCTGCTGGTTTCTACTGCACAGGCGCAAAAGGCGTCGATCAGTGTGCTGGATTTTGGCGCGACCCCCTTCGCGCAAAAGACTGCTGATAAACTGCGCGAGCAATTGCGAGCGAATAGCGAACTGCAGATTGTCGATCCCGATCTCGCGCGCGCGGCAGCAAAAGGCATCGGGTACGGCGGCTCGCTCAATCTAACATTGGACGAGGCGCGCGATCTCGGCGCCGCGCTGGCGACCGATTTTTATATCCTCGGCGACGCGCAGACACTGCGTCGCTCATCATCGACCCGGCCGGTGTATTACGAGTCGTACTGTTCGTTGTTCCTCGTCAACGGACGTACCGGCGAGTTGATCTTGTGGGATCGACCAAGCCTGCAAAGC
The DNA here is from genome assembly GCA_025923035.1 of Pyrinomonadaceae bacterium. Classification (GTDB taxonomy): domain Bacteria; phylum Acidobacteriota; class Blastocatellia; order Pyrinomonadales; family Pyrinomonadaceae; genus PSRF01. The sequence continues at coordinate 5,036 of JAICGQ010000298.1, forward strand.
GATCAAGCAGCCGAAACGCAAGATCGTTTTTGGTCGGAGATGCTCAACGCCGGAATCCCCGGCCGCATAGCGCTTCAGATTCGGCGCGCACGCACCGACGCCGAAAAAGAGCGAATTGAACGAGCCTCGCTTGAGCAGGAACCCGCGATCGAGGAAGCACCCGACGACGAGAAGGTCGCTGAAGCTCAAGGTCTGAGACTGCCCCGACCCTATCTTCGCTTGCGGCCGGATTATCCTGATACCGCCGCTCGCGCTGAAGCTGAAGGAACGGTCGACGTCCTCGTCGACGTTCGGGCCGACGGCGAAGTCGGTCGAGTTCAGGTCGCACGCTGGGCTGGTTTTGGTCTTGATGAAATAACAGTGGACACCGTTCGGAAAATGCATTTCTTCCCGGCAATGAGGAACGGTGATCCGGTAGCGATGCGCGTTCTCCTGCGCTACAACTTTCGCAAACCTCCGAGGTAAGAAATGGGAAGAAGCACACGCCGCGCCAGTCGCCACATCACGTCGAGCTTAGTGCTTTGTGCTTTGTACTTAGTTCTTGTCGCGATCGCCTTACAGCCACCGCGAAGTTCCGCTGCCGTACAAAGAACAAAGAACCAGGCACCAGGCACAAACTGGTCACGACCAGGCTTCTACACAGACGATCCTCCCATTGTCTCGACCGGAACAGTGGAGGGACGACTCGCCGTCTTCGACGACGTCTGGGAAACGATCCAGGCGCGCTATTACGACCCGCGACACAACGGCATCGACTGGCAAGCAAAGCGCGATGCGTTTCGTCCGGCCGCCGCGAAAGCAAACAGCGCCTTCGAACTTTACGAACTGATGCGCCAAATGATCGCGTCGCTCAAAGACGCGCACACGCGAGTCTATTCTCCGGATGAAAAGTTTGACTGGTGGAACCCGCGTTACGTCACAGTGGGTTTGACGATTCGCGAGATCCAGGGTGTGCCGATCGTCGTCTCGGTGGAGTCTGGTTCCGCTGCCGCGCGGACTGAGATTCGTCCCGGCGATGCGATCGCCAGCATCGACGACGTTCCAATCGGGCAATTCATTCTTAATCGACTCGAAACCTTCGTCACACGCGACGCGGCCGCACGTTATCGAAGCATTGCCACGCTCTTCGACGGACAACCCGGAACGTCGGTGAAAATCGGTTGGACCACTCGCGACCGAAAGCCGAAGTCGACAGTGCTGACGCGTTATTGGACACAGCGTCACCTCGGCTTCAGCACGCAACGCAAAGGGAAAGTCGCGATATTGAGAATCGACGCGTTTACGCAAAGCGTCGCGCTGGAA
>JAICGQ010000299.1 GCA_025923035.1 Pyrinomonadaceae bacterium
ACAAACTTTTCGCCCGTCTCATCGGTCAGCAGAAAATTCTGATCGCGCTCGCTCGCCAACGCTCGCGCCGTCGCGCGCAGACCGAACAACTTCTCTGCGATCCGGATCGCCGATTGGACGTCGAAACCTGGCGTGTGACTCAACCACTTCATGCTGTTCGCGCGCGCGCCCTAAACTAACTGAAAAACAGCTATAATCCCAAATCCGTGACTCAACTGATCTCGACAATCGCCATCGCGATGGGTGCTTCGTGGGTTTCAGGCATCAATCTGTACGCCTGCGTCGGCACACTCGGTTTGCTGGGCCGGTTCGCAAACCTGCAACTTCCCGGCGAACTGCAAGTGCTGACCAACTGGTGGGTGATCGGAGTAGCAATTGCTTTGTACGTGATCGAGTTCGTCGCTGATAAAGTCCCGATCGTCGACAGCACCTGGGACGTCATTCATACATTTATTCGCGTGCCCGCGGGCGCTGTGCTCGCTGCTGCGGCGTTTGGCGACTTCGATCGCAGTATTCAAGTCATCGCGTTGCTGCTTGGTGGCGGACTCGCGCTCTCGTCTCATGGAACAAAAGCCGCGACGCGCGTCGCACTGAACGCGAGCCCGGAGCCGGTCTCAAACTCTGTCGCAAGCGTGATCGAAGACGTTATCGCCGTGGTAACAACTATCATTTCCGTGTTCATGCCGGTACTGATTTTCATCATCGTCGGCGTTGGTTTAGTGTTTTCGTTCCTGGTCTTCAAACGCATTCGCCGGTTCTTCCAGCACGTAACGACGACCGTTCGCGGATGGTTTGCGCCAGCCACGTCTTAGCCACCAAGAGGCACACAGACACAAAAGGCAGTTGGAGGACGAGTATGCTCCGGTCCGGTTCTCTCTTAATGATCACGCTTCTCTTCCTGGCGCTTCCCGTCTTCTCGCAAACGCCGGCTCCGACTCTCTATAACAACTTGCGGTATCGCCTCGTTGGACCATCACGCGGCGGGCGCGTGACGACTGTTACCGGCGTCGCTTCCGAACCACGCACGTTCTACATGGGCGTCGCCAGTGGCGGACTCTTTCGCACACTTGACGCCGGCGCCACCTGGACACCATTGACCGACGGGAAAGTGCCACTCGGATCGACCGGCAGCATCGCGGTCTTTGATACCGAACCGAACATCATCTATCTCGGAACTGGTTCCGACGGCGTGCGCAGCAACGTCTCAACCGGACGCGGCATGTACAAGTCGACTGACGACGGACAGACGTGGAAATTTATCGGCCTTTATAACGCGGGGCAGATCGGCGCGGTACGCATTCACCCGACAAACCCTGACATTGTTTGGGTTGCCGCCGGCGGCGACATCTTCAAACCGAACGAGGAACGCGGCGTTTTCAAGACCACCGACGGAGGCAAGACGTGGCGCAAGGTGCTCTTCGTTTCAAACAGCGTCGGCGCGATGGACGTCGAGATACAACCAGGCAATCCGAATGTTGTTTACGCGTGGATGTCGCACCTCGAGCGTAAACCATGGACCATCATCAGCGGCGCGCGCGAAGGCGGTTTCTATAAAAGCACTGACGGCGGCGAAACGTTCACCAGGATCGCGACCGGCTTGCCTGGTGAACTGATCGGCAAAGGCAATCTCGCCGTCAGCGACGCCAATCCAAATCGTGTCTACGCCTTGATCGAAGCGAAACCGGGCGGCGGTTTTTATCGCTCGGAAGACGCAGGTCAAACCTGGGCGTTGATCAATGCGCAGCCGTCGCTGATTCAGCGTCCGTTTTACTACACGACGCTCGGCGCCGATCCTTCGAATGCGGACGTGGTCTACGCGGGCGCCGAAGGTTTTTTCAAATCAGTCGACGGCGGCAAGACGTTTACGGTTTTCCGCACACCGCACGGCGACAATCACGACATCTGGATCAATCCGAAAAACAGTCAGATCATGATCCAGGCCAACGACGGCGGCGCGAATGTTTCGACCGACGGTGGCCGCACGTGGTCCACGCAGATGAACCAACCGACTGCGGAGATCTATGGCGTCTGGGTCGACAACCAGTTTCCCTACAAACTCTACGGCGCTCAACAAGACAACACGACGCTGATCATTTCGAGCGTCGCTGAACCCGCTTCGACTGCTGACTGGCGCACTGGTCCAGGTTGCGAAACCGGACCCATCATGCCGCACCCGCTCAACCCCGAGATCGTTTATGGATCGTGCAAGGGCCAGTACGGCGTGATGAACTTGAAGACCGGACAGGAGAAAAACTACTGGATCGGCGCGCAGTCGCTCTACGGTAATCCCGCGAGCGAACTGATCTATCGCATGCAACGCGTGTCGCCGATGGCCACGTCGCCGCACGATCCGGAAGTACTTTATTACGGTTCGCAGTACGTGCATCGCACACGCGATAAGGGCGTTACGTGGGAAAAAATCTCGCCTGATCTAACTGCGCGTCCGGAATGTTGCCAGGGCGTCAGCGGCGAGCCGATCACGCGCGACGTTACGGGCGAAGAGTTTTACAGCACGCTTTATGCGATCACGGAGTCGCCGCTGGAGAAAGGCGTGATCTGGACGGGTGCGAATGATGGTCCGTTTTATGTCACGCGCAACAACGGCAAGACCTGGGCGAACGTTACGCCGAAAGATCTCCCGCCCGGCGGGCGCGTGCAGTTTATCGAAGCGTCGCCGCATCGCAAGGGTTCCGCTTATTTTGCGGTTTATCGCTGGCTGCTCGGCGATTACGAACCGTACATCTACCGCACCGACGATTACGGCCAGACGTGGACCAGGCTCACGACCGGCAGCAATGGAATTCCCGCCGACTGGCCCACGCGCGTCGTGCGTGAAGATCCCGATCGCGCGGGATTGCTGTATGCGGGGACGGAATTCGGGATGTTCCTCTCGTTCGACAACGGTTCACACTGGCAGTCGTTCCAATTGAACCTGCCGAACGTCCCGATCACCGACATCAAAGTTCATCGCAAGGATCTGATCGTTTCGACGCAGGGCCGGGCGTTCTGGATCCTCGACAACCTCACGTCGTTGCATCAACTGACATCGCGGGTGATCGCGTCGCAGTTCCATGTGTTCAAACCGCGTGATGGATATCGGACGCGTGTTGGTCCAAACAGTCTTGGACCAACAATCGACTATTTCCTGCGTTCAGCGCCGGCGCAGGCTGTGGTGATCGAGATTCTTGACGCTGGCGGAAAGGTGCTCAACACCTACAACAGCGAAACACCAGTCTTGCGCAATCGATCGGGAGTCGGTGCACCAGCGATGCCGGGTGTCGGTGGGGCGGGACCGGAGTCGCAGCCGCCGGATCCTGATGCTGCACCTGCGCGACGTTTCACGCCGCCCCCGCGAGTTACGAAACTGGCGGGTTTGAATCGGTTCGTGTGGGACGTGCGGAACCAGGCGGGCGTGACGCTGCCGCCCGGTCGTTATCAGGCGCGAATCAAAACCGGCGCGGCAGTTCAAACTGAGCCGTTCAATGTTTTGATCGACCCGCGCGTCGCGGCAGACGGTGTGACGCAGGCGGATCTGCAGGAGCAGTTCGATCACAACATGCGCATGCGTGAGCTGGTGACCACCGTGAATCAACTCTTAGCTCGGGTGCGTGAAGCAAAGAGGTCGCGAACCGACGCTGCGCTCATCACGATTGAAGGAAAACTCGTCACCGAACCAGTGCGCTACGGCAAACCCGGACTCCAGGCGCACATCACCTACCTGGCCGGGATGACTGCGAACGTCGATCAGAAGATCGGCCGCGACGCGATCGAACGTTACGAAGTTTTAAAGAAGGAGTTGGACGCTATCCGAGCCGAGGTCGATCAACTTCTTGGCCCAGCGTCAACCACCGGTAACGGCGGTCCACAATAACGATGGAAAACCAGCGTATCGTTTCGTTTCTTCCTTCGGCTACCGAGATCGCCTGTGCGTTGGGCCTGTCGGAGTCGTTACTCGGGATCACCCATGAGTGCGATTATCCGCCGGAGGTTCGGACGAAACCGGTCGTGGTGCGCAACGTGTTGCCGATCGAGCAGATGAGCCAGAGCGAGATCGATCGCGCCGTGGCGGAACGGATGCGCGCGGGGTTGAGTCTCTATCAGATCGACGAACCGCTGCTGCGTGAACTCGCACCTGATCTGATACTCACGCAGGATCTTTGTCAGGTGTGCGCGCCGTCTGGTAACGAAGTGTCGCAAGTGTTGCAGTCGTTGCCGAAGACGCCGCAGATCCTTTGGATGACGCCGCGATCGTTGAATGAGATATTCGACAACGTGCGCGATCTTGGCGCTGCTACCGGACGGACCGCTGAAGCAAACGCGCTCGTCGACGACTGCACAAAACGACTCGACGCGTTGTCGCAGCGCATCTCAGCGGCGACGACGCGTCCGCGCGTGTTCTGCATGGAGTGGCTGGATCCTGTTTACGCGAGCGGTCACTGGGTACCGGAGTTGGTAAAGATCGCGGGCGGCATCGATGAGCTGGGCAGCGAAGGAGGTGAGTCGGTGCGCGTCTCGTGGGACGATGTTGCGGCTTACGCGCCGGAAGTCCTCGTGATTATGCCGTGCGGTTTCAACCTGCAGCAGACGATGAAACAAATCTGGAGCGCCTTCGCGCCATATGGCTCCGGCAGCGGCAAGTCGCACTTCTTCAGCCTGCCTGCGGTCAAGAACGCAAACGTCTACGCCGTCGATGCCAATGCGTATTTCGCCCGTCCCGGCCCGCGTGTTGTCGAAGGCGCCGAACTCCTCGCCCGCCTCATCCACCCCGAACTGTTTGACGCTGCACCATCCGACTCGTTCCAACGGGTCGATATCGATCTACTCCGAGGCGTGCTGGTCGAAGGCAAAGACTACCAACTCGAAAACGGCGCGATGGTCTTCACAGCCAGCTACCTCCAACGCCGTGGTTACTGCTGCGACAGCGGCTGCCGCAACTGCCCGTACTAATCACGAATTTTTGAACGTTACGTCCTGCTGTACAACGTTGTCCTGACGCCAATATACTAACCAGCTTGCGGTAACTCTCCCGGCGGCTACTACCGTCGCGAAATCAATAGATAGGAAGTTAATCATGCGCGTTTTCAATAACCGCAGCCTCGTGCTGCTCGCTCTCATAGCGACCATCGTTTCCGTGGTCGTCATCCAAACTGCCCGGAATTCGAACGCAATGAACCCTGATCCTGAACTTTCAACAAACGAAAACCCGCTGCTGATGAAGTGGGAGGGCCCGTACGGGGGCGTGCCGCCGTTTGACCGCGTGCAGATTTCGCTCTTCAAACCTGCGCTCGAAGCCGCCATGGCCGAAGAGCTCGCCGAGGTCGACGCCATCGCCAGGAACCCGGCGGCGCCGGATTTCGAAAACACCATCGCCGCGCTCGAAAAAGGCGGCAAGACACTCAATCGCGTATCGACTGTGTACGGCGTCTGGGGTGCGACGATGGCGAGTCCTGAATACCAGGCCGTGCAACGTGAAATGGCGCCGCGCCTGGCTGCGTTCAACGATCAGATCACGCAAAACGAAGCGCTCTTCAAACGCATCGAGACCGTCTACAACTCGCCCGCGAAAGCACGTCTGACGCCCGAACAACAGCGCGTCACGTGGCTTTACTACACCAACTTCGTGCGCGCCGGCGCTCGCCTGTCACCCGAAGCGAAGAAGCGCTTGTCGCAGATCAACCAGCAACTCGCGGGACTCTTCACTAAGTTCAGCCAGAACGTGCTGGCCGAAGAGAACGATCAATTCATCGTACTGAAGAGTGAAGAGGAACTCGCCGGATTACCGCAATCGTTGCGCGACGCCGCGAGGACCGCCGCCGAGTCGAAGAAACAACCGGGCACGTGGGTGATCATGAACACCCGCTCGTCGATCGATCCGTTTCTTACTTACTCCGATCGGCGCGACCTGCGCGAAAAAGCGTGGCGCATGTTTGTGAATCGCGGCGACAACGGCGACGAACACGACAACAACGCGATCATCACCGAGATCCTGCAACTCCGCGCCGAACGCGCCAAGCTGCTCGGCTACCAGACTCACGCGCACTGGCGTCTCGAAAACTCGATGGCCAAAACTCCCGAACGAGCGCTCGAGTTGATGGAAGCCGTGTGGAAACCGTCGGTCGCACGCGTGCACGAGGAAGTTGCCGACATGCAGGCGCTCGCCGACAAGGAAGGCGCGAAGATCAAGATCGAGCCGTGGGACTATCGCTACTACATGGAGAAGGTCCGCAAAGCGAAATACGATCTGGACCAGAACGAAGTCAAACCGTATCTCCAGCTCGAGCAGTTGCGCGAAGGCATCTTCTGGGTCGCCGGAGAGCTCTTCAACTTCAAC
>JAICGQ010000300.1 GCA_025923035.1 Pyrinomonadaceae bacterium
ACCAGTATCGCCGCCGCGGGGTCGGCAGCGCCTTACTCACACGGATCGTGGAAGCGGCGCGACGACTAAAAGTTCAGGTTGCATTTCTCGAGGTCCGCAGCGGAAACCTGGCCGCCCAGAGGCTTTACGAAAAGATCGGTTTTAAGGCGATCGCGCGCCGTCCCGACTACTATTCCGACCCTCGCGAAGATGCTGTCGTCATGAGTCTAACGCTTGGCGAACAGTAATATTTCCGCAGTCTGCGCAAACCCTGCCGTAACACTGAATTTGGGGTTAATTACCAGCTTGATTTGCCGTTGTTGTTGGGCTACCATTTTTGCCGTGCGAGACAATCCAACTGGAGGTTCCAGGCCGGTCCTCCAAAACATCCTGCCCACTCCCATCCGTCTGAAAGGAGACATGCACGAACATGGACATCGCAACCACGGATAGTTTGAAAGAAGAGTTGATAAACCGAGACCCAGAGTTTCGCGAATTAGCCAGAGAACATCATAAGTACGAAGAACGTCTCAGCGAGTTATCAGCTCTCTCCTATCCGAGTGACGACGAACAACTGGAGGAAATCACGTTAAAGAAGAAGAAACTGGCCCTCAAGGATCAGATGTATTCAATAATGTTGCAATACCAAAAATCTCAGAGCCTGAGTCACTGAAACTGCCGCCCAGCGGTTTCTCCGAGTTTAATGTTGTGAAGGGGACGTGGAACCAAAGTTGCGCGTCCCCTTTGACGTAAGCGAAGCTTTTATAAGATAGCGGCAAAATTACCATTGAGTATCGTTCGGGAAGGTTATCCGTTCATTTTGGTGCCACTGGCGGTCGCTGTTGTGACGGCAGTCCTCGGCTTGTGGTACGTCGCGCTGTTGTTTCTATTAGTTACGGCCTTTATGGCCTACTTCTTCCGCGATCCGCATCGGGTGCCGCCTGAGGACCCCGGGCTCGTGGTTTCGCCTGCCGATGGCCGCGTCACACGCGTTGAAAAGGCGACAGCGGAACCGGGATCTGCGACAGTTGTCAGCATTTTCCTGTCGCCGCTGGATGTGCATATCAACCGTTCACCGATTGCCGGAAAAATTACCAACACGGTTTATACACGCGGCAAGTTCCTGATGGCGACGAACGAGATGGCCAGCCTGGTGAACGAACAGAATGCGCTGACGATCGAGGGCGAGATCACCGTTGTTTGTAAACAGATTGCCGGGATACTTGCCCGGCGCGTAGTTTGCTGGAAACAGGCTGGCGACACGTTGGCCTTAGGCGAGCGTTTTGGCATGATTAAGTTCAGCTCGCGCACCGATCTGGTGCTACCGGCGAACGTAGAGATCACCGTTAAAGAAGGTGCGCGCGTGCGTGGTGGCACGACGGTGATTGGGAGAATCCTATGAGTGCCAAAACAGAGGAACTCGACCACGAGCGTCCGAATCCGCCGCGACGAGGTTTGAAAAAAGGCCTCTATCTGCTGCCTTCGGCGTTCACCGCGGCGAACATCGCGATGGGCTTTTTGTCTGTGATGTCGTCGCTTCGTGGTTTTCAGCTTCTCGGCGGAGCGAATCCGGACATCTTCGGGGCCCGCGATCACTTTGATACTGCGGCGATCGCAATTGGTTTTGCTCTTTTGTTTGACATGGTCGACGGCCGCATCGCGCGCCTGACAAAAACGACGACGGAGATCGGGATTCAGCTCGACTCAATCGCGGACGTCGTAACGTTTGGTGTGGCGCCGGCGGTGCTGGCTTATGTTTGGGGCTACGGACTCAGTCACAGCGAGGGGAAAGAACTGCACCAGTTTGCGTGGTTTGTTTCCTTCCTGTTCCTTATGTGCGGTGCGTTTCGTCTGGCGCGGTTCAACGTGCAGGCTTCGCGACCGCGAGTCCTTGCCGAAGGTGCGGTGAAGACAGACAAGAAGAGTTTCGTCGGTCTGCCGATTCCGGTTGCCGGCGGCTTTATCGCGGCGTTGGTGCATTTCTCACCGGTGCCGCTGATCTACTTCGGACCGGAGCGCGCGAGAATTTACGCCGGTCTGCTGATGCTACTGGTCGGAATATTGAGCCTGATGATGGTCAGCACGCTGCGCTTCTCGAGCTTCAAGACCGTGGGCACGGGCACGCGCAGCATGCGTCCGATCATCCTCGCGCTGGCAGTGCTGGTTTTGGTGTTCCTGTATTCGCAATACGTACTGCTCGCGATCGTGGTGATGTACATCCTGCACGGACTGCTGTCGCGCGTGGCGAGTGTGTTTTGGCGGCGCGGTGAATCGGCTGAGACAAAGATCGAAGCGAACCCGGTGAGACGCTCTTAAGGTTTTGCCGCGGAAGTTGATGGATGCGCGAAGGCGAGTAATCCGTGTTCCGTGGTAACGATGATGGCGTCGCCGACGCGTATCGGCGAAGCTGAACTCGTCAGCTCATCCTCAGTGGGAAGCGAATTCAACTGCTTCCCGTCTTTCAACGACAACACAACAGCGACTGAACTCGAAAGCGGTGTGAATAGCGCCGCTTCCTCGATTGTTAACGGCTGCGAAGAGATGCGTCCCGGCAATTGTTTCTTCCACAGCATCGTGCCTCTGTTGTTCAAGAAGTAAGCAAAATTGTCCAGCGAAGAGACGAGCAGCATGTCGCCCGTTAACGTGACCGCTTCGACACCCGCGCCTGTGCGCTTGCGCCATTTCAAACGGCCTTTGTCCGCGCTGACGGCGTACACGTAACCATCACCGGAACCAAAGTAGACGTATTCCCGATCGACTGCGACTGGACCACGTACCGGGCCTTTCGTACGAAAGCGCCAAAGCAATCGTCCTGTCGTTTCTTCGAGCGCGAGCAGTGAGCCGTCTTCGCTGCCGAAGAAAACCCTGCCTGCCTGCATCACGGGTTGGCCGTTGAAGGGCGAGGGAAATGGAATCGACCACAACACGCCGCCCGTGTGTTTGTCGAAAGCGTAGGCACGGCCGTCGACGCCGCCGGCAAATACTTTTCCGCCGCCGATCGCGAGCGCGCCTCGGAGCGGGGTTACGAGTGGCGTCATCCATTGAGTCACACCACTTTCACGGCTGAGTGCTCGCAGGGCGCCGGAGCGGCGTTGTTCGTTTCCTGGTCCGGTTGTTTCCGAAGCGACGTAGATCGCGGATTCGTCGGCGATTGGCGACGCAGAGAGTTCGCCGCCCATGTCGGAGCGCCAGAAAAGCTTGCCGTCGCGCGCCGTGAGCGCGACGATCGTTCCGCCTGCGAGTGGCAGATACACGCGTTCCTTGTCGAATGCCGGTGTGAGATTTAGTGTGACGTTTGACTGGTAACGCCAGCGAACCGTTAAAGGCTGCGACAGCAAAACGTCCGATGCTGCGCTCGCGTGTTTTGCGTGTATTGCCAAAGCCGGCGCCGTCGCGATCATTAAACACACGATCACGAGCACCAGTTTTTTCCGATCAAACCTTGTTTGTGTATAATCAGCCACTCTCTTATTCCACGTTAATAAAAACCAGGCGCTGAGGTTTTCTTGAGCAACGTCCCGCAGCACGAAACAGTAATAATACTTGACTTCGGATCACAGTACACACAACTAATAGCCCGCCGCGTTCGAGAGGCCGGCGTATATTGCGAGATCCTTCCGTTCAACGCTTCCATCGAAGCCATCAACGCGCGCTCGCCGAAAGGTTTGATCTTCTCCGGCGGCCCTTCCTCCGTTTACGACGCTGAGGCGCCAAAACCCGATCCACGGTTGCTCGATTCGATCGACTGTCCGTCGCTGGGAATATGCTACGGATTTCAGGTCTTCGCGCGTGAACTCGGCGGTTCGGTGGTCGCTTCGCCGAATCGCGAGTTTGGTTATGCGCGGCTCAAGGTTCTCGACGTTACGAGCAGGTTGTTCCAGGGCCTTCCTGCAGAGATGGACGTGTGGATGAGTCATGGCGATCACGTAACAGAGATTCCGGAAGGCTTTCATCTGACGGCGACGACTGACGACGCACTGAACGCGATGGAGAACGATAATCGCGGCATCTATGGTGTGCAGTTTCATCCGGAGGTTGCCCACACGCCTTTGGGCGCGCAGGTGTTGCGAAACTTCCTGTTTTCCGTTTGTGGTTGTCGCGGCGACTGGTCGCCGGAAGCGGTGATTGAGGAACAGGTCGCGCGCATCCGGCAGCAACTCGGCGATTCGGGACGCGTTGTGTCGGGCTTGTCAGGCGGCGTCGATTCGACGGTGGCGTCGGCGCTGGTCCACCGGGCGGTAGGCGATCGGCAGACGTGCATTTTTGTCGACAACGGGCTGTTGCGCGAAGGTGAGTTTGAGTCGACGCTGGCGCTGCTGCGGCAGAGCATGAAGTTGAACATCGTCGGTGTTCGCGCAGGACATCTGTTTTTAGACGCGCTCCGAGGCGTGACCGATCCGGAGGAGAAACGAAAGCGGATCGGCAAAGTTTTTATCGACGTGTTTGACGAGGAAGCGCGAAAGCTGGGCGACGTGAGTTACCTGGTCCAGGGCACGCTGTATCCGGACGTGATCGAGTCGGTTTCCGTGCGTGGTCCGTCAGCAGTGATCAAGAGTCATCACAACGTCGGCGGTCTGCCCGAGAAGATGAACCTGAAGTTGATCGAGCCGCTGCGCGAACTGTTCAAAGATGAAGTGCGGCTGATCGGAAGAGAACTCGGCGTGCCGGAAGAAATTCTCGGCCGGCATCCGTTCCCCGGTCCGGGGCTGGCCGTGCGTATTCTTGGCGACATTACCGAAGACAAGATTCGTCTGGTCCAGGCGGCCGACAGGATTCTCGACGAGGAATTGCGACGCGCCGAGTTGTACAACTCCGTCTGGCAGGCGTTTCCGGTGTTGTTGCCCGTCTCGACTGTCGGAGTGATGGGCGACGAGCGGACCTATGAGCGCGTGGTCGCGATCCGCGCCGTGACCAGCGTCGACGGCATGACGGCCGACTGGGCGCGACTGCCGCACGATCTCCTGGCGCGAGTTTCCGCGAGAATGGTTTCCGAGATCCGGGGCGTTAACCGAGTTGTTTACGACATTAGTTCCAAGCCACCATCAACCATCGAATGGGAATAAGGATGCCGGATCGTCAATTCGTACATTTACATCTTCATACTGACTACAGTCTTCTTGACGGCGCTATTCAAATAAAACCTCTTTCCAATCGCCTTGAAGAATTGGGTATGCGCGCGTGTGCCATGACGGACCATGGAAACATGTACGGCGCGATCTCTTTCTACAACGCGATGAAGAACAAGGGAGTGAAACCGATTATCGGCTGCGAGACTTACATCTCGCGCGGCAGTCGCAAAGAAAAAGCCGCCAGCGCTCCCGGTGAAAAAGCAAACTTTCATTTGATCCTGCTGGCGCAAAACTACGAGGGTTATCAGAACCTCGTACGTCTCACGTCGAAGGCTTACACCGAAGGTTTCTATTACAAGCCACGTATCGACAAAGAGCTGCTGGCTGAACACAGTAAAGGACTGATCGGTCTGTCAGCCTGCATGTCCGGCGTGCCGTCAGCGCTGTTGGCCCAGGACAAGTGCGACGACGCTGCTAAAGCCGCAATCGAGTTTGAAGAGATACTCGGAAAAGGGAACTACTTTCTCGAGATTCAGGAACACGGACTCGAACCCCAACAGCGTATTCGCAAATCGCTGGTCGAACTTTCGAAACGCACCGGCGTGCCGCTCGTGGCTACCAACGACGCGCATTACCTGATGCCGGAGGACGCGCGCGCGCACGATGTGCTGCTGTGTATCGGTTCCGGTAAGACGGTGAACGAATCAAATCGCCTGCGCTATGGCACGCCGAACTTTTACGTGCGCTCCGCGGAAGAGATGTGGCGCATCTTCGGCGACGAGCTTCCGGAAGTGCTCACGCGAACGGTCGACATCGCCGAACGCTGCGAGATGAAGCTGCCGACGGACATCAATTACCTGCCGCAGTATCCGATTCCGCAATCTGAAGAAGGTCTGTCGATCGACGACTACTTTGAGAAGGTAGTTCGCGAGGGCTTCGAGCGCCGTCGCCAAACGGTCTTCGACGTGATGGCCTCCCGCGGCGAACTGAATAAACCGCTTTCGGATTATCAGACGCGATTGAGCAGCGAGATCCAGATGATCAAGCAGATGGGGTTTCCTGGCTACTTTCTGATCGTCTGGGACTTCGTCCGCTATGCGAAGGAGCATTCGATTCCCGTCGGACCGGGACGAGGCTCGGCGGCAGGCTCGCTCGTCGCCTACTGCCTCGAGATCACCGACGTCGATCCGCTCCAGTACGATCTGCTGTTCGAGCGTTTCCTTAACCCAGGCCGCGTGTCGCTGCCGGACATCGATATCGACTTCTGCGTCCGTGG
>JAICGQ010000301.1 GCA_025923035.1 Pyrinomonadaceae bacterium
CATGTCGTTCATGTTGCGGTGATAGTAATCAGCGGTAACGACGATGCTCTTTCCGATCTCACGCTGTACGCCGATACCGTAGCTGGTCGTGAAAGGCGTTTTGAACGACCGATCGATGTCGGTCGGAAATAGCTGCGCCGGAATCGCGGGGTGCGACAGGACGCCAAAGGGTCCCCAGAAAAAGAAACCCGGCGCTTTCCCAATCGCCTGAGCCGCCTGCACGAGGTACTGATCGGGTGTCAGCCCGGTGAGCTGCTGAATATTCGAGATGTTAATGACAGCGTTCGCGGGAATAAAAGCATGTCCCGGCGCGACGACGCGATTTAGCCGATCGATGCCGATGAACTGGTTGGCCGCGCCACCGCCGAACGCGGGACACGTTAAGTTGCCCGCCTGGATTTGCGCGTCGGTCAAACTCGACGACACACAGAAGCCACCCGGGAACAGTGAAGCGCCGATCGCAGTGGCCGCGATACTGGGATTGCCATAGAAGCCACGCGGATACGAGAACGGCTGGACCGCGCGTTGGTCTGCGCCGCCGAAGGTCGGCACTGCGCGTACAGTCGTCAAGCGGAGTTGATCGTAGAAGACGCCGAAGTGGCCACGAATGACAGTCTCAGGCGTCGCCATCCACGCGAAACCCACGCGCGGCGACAGATTTCGCTTGGTCTCAAATTCCGAGTCGTAATCCCAGCGCAGTCCGAGGTTCAGCGTTAAGTTATTGCGGAACCGCCAGTCGTCCTGGATAAACAGTCCGTTGTAGTTGTTGCGGATGTGAATCTCATTTGCCTCCGGAGTAAGGCCGCCGATGGTGGTGACGGTAAAGAACCCCGCGTTCAGTGGACCGAATGTCGCAAAATCGCTCTGCAACGCGAAGAGCTGCCGATTCAGAAAAGACGCCTCGACTCCGTCGGCCTTGGTGCGCAGGAAGTTCCAGCCAAACTTCACACTATGATCGCCGAAAACTTTCGCCGCCTGAGCGCCGAATGACGTGTACTGCTGGTCCAGGTTTGACCCGCTCGATGGATTACCAAATGCCACCGACCCGAGGTTGCCCGCAAGACCGTTTGTGGTCAGCGAGCTGAACATCTGGAACGTCGTGCCGACACCCGCCTCCGGATGCGCCGGCGCACTGTTCGACGGCTCAGAACGATAACCGCCGCGCAGTGTTATCACCCACGGATTGCCTATGTCGCCAGCCAGGATCGTATCGCTGAACCCGAGCAGCAAGTGGCGCGCGCTCGTATTGCTGCGTCGTGAAGGCAGGCTGGTGGCTTGCGAGAGCGGCAGGAACTCGCGCACTACGGCATTCGTGTAATTCACTTCCTGCGAAAGCGTGTGACGTCCGAGTTGTTCGTCGAACTTGAAGAACCCGCGTGTTTCAAATAACTCAGACGGATTATCGAACTCCTGTTCAAAATCGCGGAGAAACTGCGGCGTCGCCGGAGGAAAGACGAAGTTCAACACGCGGTTCTCAGTGATGCGTTCGAACGAGCCGAAGAAATGGACTTTGTCTTTAACAATTGGACCACCCATGGCGAAGCTGTAGTCCCAGCGTCTCAGAGGCGGCGCGTCGTCAATCGTTGCGTCGAGAGAATTAGAGGAGTCGAACGCGTCGTTTCTGTGGAACAGTGACGCAACTCCGTGATACTCATTGCTACCGCTCTTCGTAATTACGTTGACGACAGCGCCTGACGCCTGGCCAAACTCAGCTTTGTAACCGGTAGTCAACACCTGAAACTCCGCAATCGTTTCCTGGTTGAACTGTGCGGCGGCGCCACCGCTGACGGCGTTCTTGTTCGGTTGACCGTCGATTAAGAAATTGTTGTTTCCGGATCTCTCACCCAGCACCGGCGTCGAATTGTCGCTGCCGATGTCCGCCTGGCGATTCACGACGACGCCCGGGACGAGTTGCAGCAGGTCGAGATAGTTGCGTCCGTTGACCGGGAGCTCCCTGATCTGTTGCGGCGTGACTGTTGCACCCGAAGCGGCGGAGGTCGTGTCGATCAACTGGACTGCGGCGCTGACGTCAACCTGTTCCTGCACGGCGCCCACTTCCAGATCCACGTCGAACCGAAGGGTGCGATTCAGCGTCACTTCGATGTTTTCGAAGGTGCGCGGGGCGAAGCCGGTGGCCGACACGGCGATGCTGTAGACACCGGCCGGGAGTGCGGTCACTCTGAACAGTCCTTCCGCATCGGTGCTGGCGGTGCGCTCGATTCCCAGCGCAGGATTCTTCACGACCACTTGGGCGCCTGCGACCACGGCCTTTTTGGAGTCCGCCACGGTGCCTTCGATCGTGGACGTCGTGGTTTGTGCGGCTGCGGTGAAGGGAACGGCGATGAGAGCGAGTACGAACATTAGAAAGTAGAAGTAATTCCCTCGCTTTCCACCTTGCCGGTTCAAGTTTGGTGCCGAGACGATCTGGGTCATAACGCCTGCCTCCTCGAAGGAATGTTGAATGGTCTGAACGGAGCTGTTCTGGATATGCAACGGTCTACTTACAGCAAGTGCTGCACAATGTCAATAGTGCGACACTTGCTGCAAAACGCCTTGCGTACAGGAACGCCGATTTGCTATCTTCCGCGTCCATGCAAACGCCATCCGAGGTTTTGAATCAAAACGTCGCTGCCGTTCCCGATCGGCTCGTGATCGAAAAAGTCGAGCTGCGCACCGTGCGTGTGCCGCTGAACGAGCCGTTCGAAACCAGCTTCGGCCGGATCGACTCGCGGCTAATCTTTCTGGTGGCTGTTAACGGTGGCGGAGAAACCGGATGGGGTGAAGTAGTCGCGGCTGAAGAGCCGCTTTATAGTTACGAAACGGTCGGCACTGCCCTGCATGTCATACGCGATTATCTGGCGCCGGCCATAATGGGTGAGCCTCTGCGCGATATCTCCGATCTCGCTCAGCGGCTCGCCCCGTTCCGCGGACACAACATGGCGAAGGCCGGGCTCGAGCTCGCCTTCATGGATCTCCTGGCACGGTTGAAGTGCCAGTCTCTGTCACATCTGATCGGCGGCACGCGCGAAAGCATCCCGGTCGGCGTCAGCCTGGGAATCCAGCCCTCGCTCGATCGACTACTCGAACGTGTCGATCGCTATCTCGACCTGGGTTATCAACGCATCAAGCTCAAGATCAAGCCGGGTTGGGACATCGGCGTGGTGAGGGAAGTGCGACGCCGTAATCCCGATATCATGCTCTCGGTTGACGCGAACGCCGCTTACACGCTCGCCGACCTCGATCATCTACGCACGCTCGACGACTTCGGTCTGCTGATGATCGAGCAGCCGCTGGAATACGACGACTTGATCGATCACGCGCAGCTTCAGTCGAAACTATCGACCGCGATCTGTCTCGACGAGAGCATTACGGGAATCAAGCGTGCCAAACAGGCGCTCGATCTCGGCAGTTGCCGCATCATCAACATCAAGATCGGACGCGTCGGCGGTTATTCGCAAGCAATCGGCATTCACGATCTGTGTTACGCAAAAGGTATACCCGTTTGGTGCGGCGGGATGTTAGAGTCTGGCATCGGGCGCGCGCACAACATCGCGCTCGCGAGTTTGCCCGGGTTCGTGTTGCCCGGGGACATTTCGGCGAGTTCGCGATACTTCGCGCGCGACTTGATCGTTCCGGAAGTGACTGTTTCTCGCGACGGCACTGTGATCGCGCCACTCGGACCGGGACTCGGCTTCAACGTCGACCTCGAATACATAACCGCCCGGACTGAAACTTTGATGAGACTCGAGCCACACTGAGAGTCGTGAATAAGAATTCCGCTAAATCCGTTACGCGAAAAAAGCAGGACGCTGCGCCCGCAGCGAAGGTTGATGGAAACAACAGTACCTCGAGTCCCGTCGAGGACCGTTTTGCGCGCGCGCGATTGCGTTTAAACCCGCGCCGACAGCGACTGCTGCGCGCAATCCTGGACGCGGCCGACGAAACTTGTTTCCTCTCTTCACGTGAACTCGCGAAGCGATATAACGTTGATGCCACCACGATCCTGCGCACCACCCAGGTTCTGGGTTACAAGAGTTACGCTGATTTCTCCACCGACCTGCGGCAACACTTCGTCGCACGAATCACGCCATACGCCGCTTTGAAAGCCGCGACGCGCGAGAAACGCAGTGTTACGGATCACATCGATCACGCGCTGGAAAAGGCGCTCGAAAACCTGAAGGTGTTGGAATCGGATGTCGATCGACAACGTTTGATCGATCTCGCCAAGGCGATCAAACGCTCCCGCCGCGTGCTGGTTGTGGGTTTAGACTTCGCTACGTCGCTCGCCTACTACCTCGCTTATGGTCTGTGCGCACTCGGTTTCGACGCGGAAGCGCCAGTCGGCAGCACGGGAAACTTGCAATACAAGATCAAGGCGTTGACGTCGAAAGACGTGCTGATCGCGATCAGCTTCGGTCAGTGCTTGCGCGACACCGTCGATTCAGTTTTGCGAGCGAAGCGCCAGGGCGTGCCGACATTTGGTATCACGGACAGCGATACGACGCCGATTGCTCGTTATGCCGACTCGCACGTCGTGACGCTCGTCGCCAGTCCTTCCTTTTTAAACTCCTACGTTGCGCCGATGGCGGCCATCACGGCTATCCACGTCGCGTGTGCGCATATCGACCCGAAAAGCTCTCTTACCCGCCTGCGGCCCACTGACCGCGAATACGCGTCGGGCACCCGCTGGTACCGCGAGTCGAAAAGTAATAACCACAAATAGGAAGTAATAACCACAAATAGGTTATTATCTGCCCATCCAGGCAATCGGGGAGGTACGGCGATGAAATCTCAAATCGCTTTGGTTTTGATTCTGTTGTCATCCGTGTTCGCGGTCGTCAACGGGCAGGAAGCGACGAGCGCGGCTGAATCAGTCGATCAAATCAAGTTGCGGTTACTCGATCTTGAGGCTAAAGAGCAGGAGCTTAAGTACAGAAAGATCGAATTAGAGGAAGCACTCAAGCCGGAAAACATTGAGCGCTCACTCGCGGGAATTGGATCTACCAGGCCGGAAGAGTTGCGTGAAGCGCGTCGCCGTCAGTTGACGATCGAACGCGACGGTATTGTCGCGCAACTCAGGATACTTGAAAACACTCGCACTCGGCTCGACTCGCAACTGGCGGAGGCACAGGGCCGCGCTTATCAAGAGAGCGCGCGGCAAGTGCCCACTCAAGCGCTGGCCGTGCAGTCGCGCACGAGCACTCGTTTTCTGCTCTTCGGAGTGGCGGGTTTAGGTGCGTTGGCTTTGGTAGCTGGACTGGTGATTTATCGAAGAGCGATTAAGCTGAGATAGTGGCGCGTGCGCGCGCCGATCGATTGAAATGCCCGATTGATGCCAGATGAAGGCTCGCCCCCTCTCGATCACCATCATTGGCTGGTTGTTCATGATATTCGGCAGCATCGCACTACTCAGTGGGTTGCTGCCACTCACCGGGGCCACTAGCGCCCAACTCATAGCGGAGTTCAAAACCCACTGGATGGTCCATCTGTCGCGGCTCGCCGCGATCGTTAGTGGTCTGTTTATGCTACGCGGGCACAACTGGGCGCGCTGGCTGCTCGTCGCGTGGATCGCGTTTCACATCGTCGTGGGCGCCCTGCACGGATGGCTGCAGCTATTGATTCACGTTGTGATCTTCAGTGGGGTCCTGATTTTCCTCTTTCGCCGGAACGCCTCGCAGTTTTTTGCGCCCGCTGAGTCTCAGCGAATTCCCACCAACCCCTGAACAGACTGGATCAACTTTTCGGAGTCGTAACCGACGCCGTCTTTGAAGACGATCTGGACATTCTCGATGTCGACGATGTTGGCGGCCGGATTGCCTCTGACGATCATCAGGTCGGCTTGTTTGCCGACGGCGATCGATCCGATACGCGCATCTTCGCCAAGAAACTTCGCGCCGTTCAACGTGGCAATCTTCACCGCTTCGACGGGCGTGAAACCCGCTTCGACCAACAATTCGATCTGCCGCAGATCGCCAAAGCCTGCGACGATGCCGCCATTGCCCGTCGGATCGAGTCCGGCCATGAGCAGCCCGCCGGCGGCAACAAACGCGCGGTCGACGTCCATTGCCGTGCGAAACACCGGCATGAAATCCGGTGACGACGACACGCGGGCGCGAGCTAGCAGGTAACGAACGCGCGCATCAGTCGACATCACATTGAGTACTCGCGGGTTCAGTAACGCGCTCGACGCGCCGACTCCCGACTGCGCGAGTGGTGCGCCGCCGGCTTCAAACACCGGCAACGTCGACGTGATCGCGACGTTTTTCGCCA
>JAICGQ010000302.1 GCA_025923035.1 Pyrinomonadaceae bacterium
AACGCGGTGCTTCGCCGCGCGATCCGCGAAGCCGATTACGATCCTGCGTCGGAGGTTGATGAGCCGAATGCGAAGCTCGCGATCGAAACTTCTCATCCCGCATGGCTGATCGATCGCTGGATTCAGTCGTTTGGTCGCGCCGAAGCGGAATCCTTTGCTCGTTCAAATAATGAAATTCCGCCGACAGCGTTTCGCGTGGTCCACACGCGCGCCAATAAAGACGACATTCTTCAGCAGCTAACCTCAGCCGGCGCATCGGTGGAACGTTCCCCGATTGCCAATAACGCCTTTCGCATATCCGGCGCACCTGCGCTGCTTCGCGATTTATCAACCAACGGCCAAATCTACCTTCAGGATGAAGCATCACAACTCGTTCCGCAGCTTCTCGACGCACATCCCGGTGAACGCGTGCTCGATCTCTGCGCCGCGCCAGGTGGAAAGACAACGCTTCTCGCGGATCGAGCAGACGACAAGGCCTTCGTAATCGCCGGGGACCGTTCTGCAACACGCCTGAAGACCATCACTACCACCGCCGCGCTCCATCGACTCAAGAACATCAAGCCGATGCTACTGGACGCGGGCGACAAACTCCCATTCGCACCTCAGTCATTCGATCGCATCCTGGTTGACGCGCCGTGTTCCGGCACCGGCACTCTGCGCCGCAATCCCGAAATACGCTGGCGTCTCACACCCGACGACATCCCGACCCTCGCCACCTCCCAGAAACAGTTCCTCGACAACGCCGCCGAAGTCTTAAAACCCGGCGGTCGCCTCGTCTATTCAACCTGCTCCGTCGAACTCGAAGAGAACGAACAAGTCATCGAACACTTCCTCTCAACCCATCGCCATTTCACTCCTCTCAAAACCCTCCGCACCTGGCCCCACCACGAAGGCACCGACGGCTTCTACATGTGTCTTTTCGAACGCAAATAAGTTCGCAGATTGCTTTGATCTGGCTCCCGTCCTGATGCTAGACTTCGGGGCTTGAGTTTAGCGGCCCGAGTTGTATCCGTTTTCCGCAGCATCACGATCGTGATCGCGATTGTTGTTGTCTTTCTCTTCGGAGTTGCGACGACGGTTTACCTGTCACTCCGCAGCCCGGAAACGAAGGTACCGGACGTCATCGGCAAGAACCGGTTCGACGCGGAAAAGATACTCGAGGAAGCTAATCTTAATTTTCGCGTCCGCGCCACACGGCCCAGTAATCAAGCACAACCCGACACAGTGCTGTTTCAATTGCCCAGAGCCGGAGAGGTCGTGAAGGCGGGTCAAACTGTGGCGATGGACATCAGCCGTCCAACTAAGGCCGGCGAGACGCCCGAAACGGTGACGCCCGCAGACGAACCGAGCGAGAACCGCAACACGAACGCGGCGAACGCTAACGAGAACAAGCCGAAGAAACCAAGGAATACCAACGCAAACGGCAACGCAAACGGCAATACAAACGCAAATGCTAACCGGCCCTCGGCGAATGCCAACAAACCGGCAAACGCCAACAGACCGAATGCAAACGCAGCCGGCGACAACGCGAATATCACTCCCCGATCAAACGTCAACCGAGTCGATCAGCGAAACACGAATACACGACCGAACAGTAACTTGAACGAGAATCGACGACCGGTAGCTCCTCGGCCAACGCCGGGCGTCCCTAACCCGACGAGACAAAACCCGTAGCGCAGTACGGCTACGGCGAGGCGAATGCTCAACCATAGAAATATCGAAATCGCCCCTTCGATTCTTTCGGCCAACTTCTCGTGCCTTGGCGAAGAAATACGCGCCGTCGAAAGAGGCGGTGCTGACGTCCTGCACGTCGACGTCATGGACGGTCATTTCGTCCCTAACATCACGATCGGTTTGCCGGTCGTCAAATCGCTCGCCGGTTACACTCGTTTACCAATCGACACACATTTGATGATCACCGATCCGGGAATTTACGCGCCGCAGTTTGTCGAGGCCGGCGCGCAGATGGTCTCGGTCCATGTGGAAGCTGATGCGAACCTGCATCGCACGCTGATGGCGATCAAAGCCGGCGGCGCACAGGCAGGCGTTGTCCTGAATCCCGCCACGCCGGTTTCGGCCATCGAAGAGGCTCTACAGTTTGTCGATTACGTTCTGGTGATGTCGGTTAACCCCGGTTTTGGGGGACAAAAGTTTATTCCGCAGTCGCTCGACAAGGTGCGGCGACTGCGACAATTGATCACGGAGCGACAGTTGAACGTGCGCATCGAGATCGACGGCGGTATAGATCGTACGAATATTGAAACGGTGGTCGCGGCCGGGGCCGAGATCATCGTGGCCGGTTCGGCCATCTTTGCTACACCCGACGCGGAAGCCGCAGTTAAGGAACTGCGTAACGCGACCGTACAATGGGTCTAAAATGCGGCGGTTGCTGCAACCGGGGCGGAGAAAAATGAATCCGATAGCCGGAATCTCTTTTCCCGCACAAACAGGTTTTACTTGGAGGTCTAACTTATGAAGTCTCGCTTTCTTATCCTGGCGGCTTTCTGCGCCTTAGTTTTCGGGCTCCCCACTTCAGGACTCGCCCAAAGACCCGGCGGTCAGACTGAGCTGTCGACTGTTCAACGTCTCGACGTTATGAGCTCGAAACTCGATCACATGCGCCGGTCGTTGAGCAGTGCCGTTTCCGCCATGCCCGAGGATAAGAGTAAAACGCCGAACCCCGACGATCCGGCCGTGCGACTGAGAGGTCTCGAAAAAGAAGTTTCGAGGTTGATGTCGGACGTGAACGATATTCGTTCAAAGAACGACAAAGCTGAGAAGTTTGACGCGACTGCACTCGATCGCCTGGAAGCCTCGGTTGCCGAGTTGAACACCCGCGTCGAGACGGGACTCCAGCAAACGGCCAGCGCCCGCGGCGGTGCGGCGACC
The DNA here is from genome assembly GCA_025923035.1 of Pyrinomonadaceae bacterium. Lineage (GTDB taxonomy): Bacteria > Acidobacteriota > Blastocatellia > Pyrinomonadales > Pyrinomonadaceae > PSRF01. The sequence goes on from JAICGQ010000302.1 coordinate 2,890, forward strand.
TCCTCCTCGGACAAAAAAGAGAAGAAGAAAAAAGGCAAGTTCTTTGGACTGTTTGGCGGCGGCGAGGATAAATACGCCGAGTTGACAGGCGCGCCGGTTGCCGGCCGCGACCGCGTACTTTTCGAAGAAGCCGCGAAGGAAGTCCGCAAGAATAACTACGACACCGGGCGCCTGCTTTTTGCCACCATCATCAACACGTATCCCGATTCGCCGTTTCTGCCTTTGGCCAAGCTCGCCATCGCCGATTCGTTTTACCTCGAAGGAACAACGAGCGCGCTGATCCAGGCAGCGCAGGCGTACCAGGATTGGCTCACGTTCTTCCCGACGGATCCGCTGGCAGACGATGCGAGTTTGAAGGTTGCGGAAGCTGAAATGCGGCAGATGGGATTGTCCGACCGCGATATTTCACACGCGCGCAAGGCGGAAATGAGATTGAAGGTCTTGTTGCAGCAGTATCCGAAGAGCTCGTTGCGCGACACTGTCGAGGCGCGGCTGCGCGAAGTGCAAGAGAACCTCGCGATGCACAATCTTCAGATCGCGCGGTTCTATTACGACGTGAAGTATTCGACCGGGAAGGGCGGCTTAAAAGGTTCGCAATCGCGTTTGAAAGAGATTGTCGACAAGTATCCGTGCTTCTCGTTTAACGACGAGGTTTACTACCGTTTAGGCGCCACTTATCAGGCCGAAGAAGAGCCGGACGAAGCCGCGCGTTATTATCAAAAGCTCGTGCAGGAGTTTCCGGATAGTCAGTTCAACGAAAAAGCCCGCGAACAGTTGAACATCATCGGCGCACCGATTCCTGAGAAGGGAACGCCGAACCCGTGCTCCAAGCGTCAGCAGACGAGCTTCATGGGTAACCTGATGACGCAGATTTCGGGTAAAGCTGACGTCACGATCAACAAGAACGGAATCCTGATCAGCAAGGACGGCAAGGAAGGCACCGACCTGATCGACGAGGCTTTGAAGTACAACGGCCAGTTGCCGGTGAAATTCACGCCCGACGCGCCGCAAACCGCGCCGCGTGGAGGCGCACCCACGGCGCCGGTCGATTCCAAGACTCGAAACGCAAGCAGCGGCGCGACACCATCAGCCGCCGCGACGCCGGCTCCGAGTCCGGCGGTGATTAAGCCGTAACAGTTGATTAGCGAGAACGCGGATTTTAACGAATAACGAGAGAATCTTGGATCCGACATCGCAAGATGCTCTAGCGGAAATTACGCGCAGGCACAAAGCTGCGGCGACGACGGTTCTCGGACTGATCGTCGCCACCATCCTCCTCACCATCGTCGCCTACCTTGGCCAGCCATACTTCAGCGAACTCGAAAGCCGACCGATCGATTACGCATTTTTATTTCTGGTGCTGATTCTCGGTTTAGGAGCGGTCGCCTGGCGACGCACCAAGTTCAACCCCACCCGACTTCAGGACATCGCTGGTCTGTACGGCGTGTCGGGCCTGATAAAAACCTTCGAAAAGACAACACTTCAGATCGCGATTCTCGCCGCCGGCATCGCCGGAGTCGGCTTTGTCGCAACGTTAATGACGGGTCAGGAGTTTTACACGTACCGCTCAAGTGCCGTGGCGGTGTTGGTCCTGGCTTACTGTTACCCAACGAAGTCGTCATGGATCCGCGCCGTAGAGCGCTACACGACCAAACCCGAAGAACCACCACCACCCCCAGAACCTCCCACCGCCCCTGACCTTGGGATGTAAATATCTGTTGATCTATGTTGGCCAAGTTTGTTAGCCTCCTAAGGCGGAGCATCGCCCAAGACGTGCCCGACTGTTCGTATGAGCGGCCAATATCGATATCTTCTACTTCCATTAGCCATCGTCTTTTGTGGCTTTTCTCACAACACGCTTGCGCAGGACGCGAAGCCGCGACCGGTTGCCCGGCTCGTCAGCTCTGGTCCGATTAACGCTGCGCCCAAGCGAGTCAGCCCGCCAGTTACGCCCGCCACGTCTCCAACCCTCAACGAAGCAACGGCAATCGAACGCCGCGCGTTCGAGCAGACCAACGAGATCCGCATCAAGAACGGTCTACCGGCATTGACCTGGGACGCCGACATCTGTCGCATGGCCCGTGCCCACTCCGAGAACATGTCGCGCGAAGGTTACTTCTCACACACCACGCCGGACGGAAAGCGACTCCGAGACCGCGCCCGTGTAGTGGGCGTCGTGCAGTTTCGTGTCGTCGCGGAGAACATCGCCTATAATCAGGGCTACGAAGATCCGGGAGCGTTTGCGGTCGAGCGATGGATGTTGTCTCCAAAGCACCGCGCGAACATTTTGTCCCCGGAATTTCAGGCGATGGCGATTGGGTCTTATGTTGCGGCTGACGGATCGGTTTTCCTGACACAAACATTCATAACGCGTTAATTGCTGAAGCTTCATTCGTTCGCAAAGATCAACTGGACCTTGCAGATCTTTGGTAAGCGACCTGACGGATATCACGAGGTTGCTACGCTGCTGCAGAGTATTTCTCTGTGTGACGAACTGACGTTCGCTCCGCGTCAGGACTTCCAGATCTCGTTAACCTGCAACGATCCGGACATTCCCGTCGGCGAGTCCAACCTGGTCGTTCGGGCCGCAAGGGTGATGCAGGAATGCGCTCGCGGCGTCGATATCAGGCTGAATAAAGTAATACCGGCAAAAGGTGGTCTTGGCGGGGGATCTTCAAACGCCGCCGTGACGCTGTTAGCGTTGAATCATCTATGGAGCAAGGGGTTGGACACGACGGATTTGTTGAGTATTGCGGCGGGGCTTGGGGCTGACGTGCCGTTCTTCCTGATGGGTGGTTCGGTCGAAGGAATTGGCACTGGAACCGATTTGCGTTCAGTTGATGACGTTCCCCAAAAGCACCTGATCGTCATCACTCCAAACGTCACGGTTGCAACGGCAGATGCCTACGCAGCTCTCAAGCGTGGTTCCTTGACAACTCCCGACTCGGCCTCTATTCTTTCAAGTTCCTTTTCGCAGGTGGTTTCCGGTGACTGTGTTCAGTGGCCTCTGCACAACGATTTTGAAGTAGTGATCTTTGAGATAGAACCTGAAATCAGGCGTGCCAAAGTGGCGTTGCTTGATGCAGGTGCGCGGGGCGCTTTGTTAGCTGGAAGCGGCTCGAGCGTGTTTGGTATCTTTGACGACGAAGCAGCGCGCGATCGGGCTTTAGGTCAACTCAGAAGCGAAGCAGGATGGCGGATCTTTTCCTGTCAGACTGTTTCACGTGCTGAGTATCTTCGAGCAATGGGTCCCTCAGGGTTCCCGCTTTTACGCTCTCTTAAAAACCGGCAATCAGATACTGGGGCGTAGCCAAGTGGTAAGGCACCGGTCTTTGGAACCGGCAT
>JAICGQ010000303.1 GCA_025923035.1 Pyrinomonadaceae bacterium
AAGTAGGCACTGCTTAGCGACGTAAACATCATCGCCACGGACGCCAGCCCTACCCACATCCCGATGCGATAACGATTGGCGCGCGAGTCGGGATCCGGGAACCCGCCTTTTCGTCTCGAGCCGTTGCCGTTCGGTCCAGGTAAGCCCGGACCGCTGCCTGCGCCTTTTTTGGTGACCGGTGGTCTAGTGCTTGTGACCATTGTGGCCATTACCGCTTGGCACCTCTGTATCTAAGTCAGTCTGCATTACGTAATCCCTGGGCGCGCCGGGGACCGCATATTCGTAAGGTCCGTGATAGACCGTCGGCAAAACGCCCGCGAAGTTGTCGTGCGGCGGCGGCGATGGAGTGATCCACTCGAGCGTAGTCGCCTCCCACGGATTGTCATCGGCTTTCTTACCTTTGAAGATGCTCCAAACAACGTTGAAGTAGAAGAGAAGCTGCGCGCCGATAGTGATGACTGCCGCCACAGTAACCAGCATCACGAGTGGATCCAGGCTGCGGAGAAAGTCGTACTCCTGGAAACTCGAAAAGCGCCGCGGCATGCCGACGATTCCCATGATGTGCATCGGAACAAAGATCGCGTACACGCCGATAAAGGTGAGCCAGAAGTGAATCTTGCCGATACTCTCACTCATGAAGCGTCCAAACATCTTTGGAAACCAGAAGTACAGAGCGGCGAACATGCCAAAGATGGAGGCGACGCCCATCACGAGATGGAAGTGCGCCGTGACGATGTAAGTGTCGTGCATCGGCAGATCGAGCGAACTCTGTCCCAATATCAGACCGGTGATACCGCCGGCCACGAATAGCGAGACGAAGCCGAGGGCGAACAACATCGCGGTAGTGAAACGAATGCGACCTCCCCACAACGTCCCCAGCCAGTTGAATGTTTTAACCGCTGACGGCACGCCAATCGACAACGTCAATACGGAAAATGCGATAGCTGAGTAGGGGCTCATGCCGCTGATAAACATGTGGTGGCCCCACACAAAAAATCCAAGCAAGCCAATCGCGAAGATCGCAAAGACCATCGCGCGATAACCAAACACGGGCTTGCGTGCGAACGTTGCGAGGATGTGCGACGTCGCTCCCATGCCCGGAAGAATCGCGATGTAAACCTCCGGATGGCCGAAGAACCAGAACAGGTGTTGCCAGAGTATTGGCGAGCCGCCGGTATGCAGCGGGAAGTTCGGATTTGTGCCGGAAAGCAGTCCACTGACGTAAAGACCACTCGGGATGAAGAAGCTCGTGTTTGCGATGCGATCGAGCAGCAACAGGATTCCGCCGCCGAGCAGGACCGGAAACGAAAGCAGTGCGAGAACCGCGGTTGTGAACCATGCCCAGCAAGTCAACGGCATGCGCATCAGCGTCATGCCTTTCGTACGCATGTTCAAAAGCGTAGTGATGAAATTCAACGCGCCTAACAACGAACCGACGCAGAAGATCGCGATGCTGATCACCCACAGGTTCATGCCGGCGCCCTGGCCCGGACCGGCGATCTTGCCGAGCGCGCTGAGCGGCGCGTAACCCGTCCACCCGCCGATTGGTCCAACCGTGCCGCTTCCTCCGGCGAAGGATGGTCCAAGGCCGGCAAAGGTTTCACCGAGTGCCTGGTTACCTTCAACGAAAATCGCCAATAGGATTACGATAAAGCCGGCGAGCGTGACCCAGAACGAAAGCATGTTCAGCACCGGGAACGCCATGTCTTCGGCGCCGATCTGAATCGGAAGGAAGTAGTTACCGAAGCCGCCCTGTGGCGCCGTGGTGAGCACGAAGAACACCATGATCGTGCCGTGCATGGTGACCAGAGACAGGTAAAACTCCGGCGTCATCACACCACCGGGCGCACCGGTGGGAAACAATGTTTCCAGGATGGGCCAACTGGTCCCCGGCCAGGACAAGTTGAGTCGCATGAGAAGCGACATGAACATACCCACCAGCACCGCCGCCAGTGCCAGGAGGATGTACTGGATGCCTATGACCTTGTGGTCTACGCTAAAGATGTACTTACGTATGAAGCTCGTCGGCGCCGGGTGCCGGTGTACGCCCTCGTGATGCTCAACTGACATCTGTCGTCTCCTCGTCGTCTAAACTCTGTGCGACCTCTGTGTTCTCTGTGTCTCTGTGGCTGGTCTGCCTCTCGATTTGGATCACCACAGAGACACAGAGAACACAGAGGTTGCACAGAGACGAAATGCTAATTAGTCGGCAATGGATACTTCGCCAGCAGTTCCACCATCTTCGCCTGGAACTGCTCCTGCGGTAACACTTGCAGCGCCTGGATCTCTTCCTCAGGAAGCACCAGCATGTAACTCTTCATCTTGAAGTGAAGCTGCCCGCACAACTCCGCGCATGCCAGCTCATACTTTCCGACCTTGTTGGCCGTGAAGTGGACCTTGATCTCCATGCCCGGAACCAGATCCTGCTTGAAGCGCAACTGCGGTACCCAGAAATTGTGAATCACGTCTTTCGCTCGCAGACGCAGTTCAACCGGCCGGTTGACCGGGATCGCGAGTGCGGCAGTCACCGCATCGTCCGCGGCACTCGGATCCGATGAATCAAGACCGACGAAGTTCAACGCACTGTCGTCGATTAACTGCGGATCGGTGCGACCGAACTTGTTGTCCCTGCCGGCGTAGTGGAAGTTCCATTGAAACTGCTGCGCGACCACTGAAACCGAATAAGAGCCCGCAGGCGCGTCGTGTAAACGCAACGACGCCCACACGCTTTGACCCATCACTCCCAGCGCGATGAAGACAAACGCGGTGATGACAGTCCACAGCACCTCGAGACGATTGCTGCCATGCGTGTAGACTGCGCGGTCGCCGCTCTTACCCGTGTCGCGATATTTCCAGACCATCCAACCGAGGCCGATCTGGGCGGCTGTAAACGAGATACCGACGACCAGTATCGTGATCATGAACTGGCGATCGAGAGCTGGAGCATGATCGGAAATGGCCGTCGGAAACCACCACTTCCCGCTGACAAACAGAAGCACTGACAGCAGCGTTATAATCCAGATAATAACCGCAAGAACTCGTCCCATCGGTTACATCTCCTTTGGTCTGATCTGTGTAACGTGTAATCCGCGGCTCGCTAGCGATTCAAACGAGCGATTCAAAAACTAGCGATTCAAAACCATCAAGATAAACAGAAGCGGCAAGTAGAGTACCGATGCCAGCAGCAAACGCCGCGCGTGTTGCCGCGACATCGAAAATGCCGCACGAAGACTGCTGTAGAGAAAGAGCAATCCGAGCACGATGGCTCCGACAAAGTAAATCTTTCCTGACATGCCCATCACTGCCGGAAGCAGACTGACCGGCAACAACATGAGCGTGTAGACGACGATCTGTTGTGCGGTCACGCGGCCGTTGGGTTCGACAACGGGAAGCATCAGAATGCCCGCGCGGCTGTAGTCTTCGCGATACATCCAGGCGATGGCCAGGAAGTGTGGGAACTGCCAAAGAAACAGAATTGCGAATAGTACCCAACCTTCGAGACTGAGCGATCCGCGTGCTGCCGTCCATCCGATCAACGGCGGCACCGCGCCCGGAAACGCGCCGACGAGCGTTGATAAAGTCGTGCGCGTTTTGAGCGGTGTATAAGCGAACAAGTAACCGGCGATTACAGTCAGGCCGAGTAGTGCACTCAATGGATTTACGAGGACGAGTAAATAAGCCTCGGCGAGGATCGTGATCGCAGCGCCGAATGCGAGTGCTTCCCACGGCGCTAACTTACCCGCCGGCAAAGGCCTGTTTGCGGTGCGGCGCATCAAGCCATCGAGGTCGCGCTCCGCATACTGGTTGAGCGTTGCGATACCCGACGATAAAAGTGCGATTCCCAGGAGCGCGCGAAGCAACGCAACGTAGTCGATGGACGTTTGCGACGCCAACGCGAACCCGGCTGCTGAAGTCAGTACGATCAGGAACGTGATGCGAGGTTTGGTCAGCTCAGCATACGCCGCCACTCTTTCCCGGAACGACAAACGTTCGCCAACCGGGACCGCTGAACTGCGTAAATCTATCGCAAACTCTTCCATTAAGTTCCTTCGACAGGATTTACATGATTATTCAGGATTAACATGTAAATCTTGTCTAATCCTGTAATCCTGTAAAACTGGCTTTTCGCGCAAAGCCTCACTGACCGGCAAAACTCGATACACTCTCAAAGTAAGGACGATGCTGGTCGCGAACACGAGTGCGCCGCATGCGACGTGCGCGACAGTAATCCCGATCATCGGGTGCAATGGCTGCGGATCGTCTGGCGAAGCAAGACGCGTCAAATACGCCGCCACGCCGAGGAACAACTGAACCACCAGTAAAACCAATGCCACGGTTGCCGGTCGTGTAAGAAAGCTCTCGCCCTTGTACCTACGCAAAGTCGTGATCCCTGCACTTCCGAGTATCAACGTTACGGCAATCGCGCCACCAATGTGCGCCAGAATCAACCCGGTCGGCAGGTGCTGATCCCACGTCGCTGAATGGCGCAGCGTGGCGCCGAGAATCAGTTGCAGAAATATCGTTACCAATGCCGCCGTGCACAGGTGACGAAGCGGTAAACCCGCCCTCTCTTCATGCAGCGGCCGCGCTTCCATCCAGCTTCTCGACGTGAAAACAGCGAGGCTGACGGTCGTGCAAAAGAAGAGTTGCGCGAGCGTGGCGTGCGCGGTTGAAACACCCAGCGGCAACATCCACTTCACAGTCAATCCCCCGAGCAGGCCCTGCACGATCACTCCGATCAGTGCCAACATGCCGAGTCGCTTGACCCACTGCCGCTTCTCTTTCATATAGATGTAGATGGTTAAAACGATCGTCAGCATACCGACGGTCGTCGCAACCATCCGGTGGCCGTGCTCCCAAAACAGGTTACCCACCATCTCGGGAAAAAACTGGCCATTCGAAAGCGGCCAGTCGGGCGTAGCCAGCCCGGCGTCGTTACTCGTAACGAGCGCTCCGGCGATAATTAAGAAAAACGTCGCGCAAGCGACGAGAATAGCGAAAAGATTAAGACCCTTGCTCATTGCCAATTGCCGATTGCCAATTGCCGATTTGTCTTTCACCAATTCTTTTGAAATTGGCAATTGGCAATCGGCAATTGGCAATAACCGATCAGTGTTTGTGCAGCATCGGTAATTCGATCGCCGGCATCATCTGCAACGAAGGCTGAATCGAAGTGGTCGTACCTTCGCCGAATGCGAAGTCAGCTTTCGCGTTTCCATTAGCCGGGACAGTTACCTGCATCGTCTTCTCTGTTCCAGCCGCGCCGCCTTCTCTCCACGCAACGACGGTATAAGTGCCCGCCGGAACGCCCGTGATTTCAAAAGCGCCGTCTTCGCCGCTCACCGAGAACAACGGGTGCCTCATCACGCCGATGTAGGCTTTCATCCATGGATGCTGGTTGCATTTAACCGGAATGAGAACCTCAGGCCGCGCAAAACTCTTTTCAATGGGACCTTGTCCGGCGGACTGGGTTTGGTTCCACTCCTGATTGAGTTTTGGAGTCGGGTGAATGTTGTGCTGGGTGGCGTCGCTATTGGTGATGCTGATCTTTTGGTTCACCAGCACACCCATCACATGCGGTACGTAATGACAACCATTCTGATCGAGCCGGGCCGCGGTTGCTGGAGTCGCCCAGGCAAAGTCAGTAATTTTCTTACCACCTTCAACCGAACCTTCTTTGACGTAGACAAACACGTTCGCAAGCTTTCCGTCTTTAACTATCGTGTCGTCGGTCATCAGGTTTGGATTTTTCTGGCCGCAGACGGGATCCGCCGTGGTGTCAATCTTCTTCGGAGCCGGCGGTGTGCCGTTATAAGAAATCACTCCATTAATCGTACCCGTTGGACCACTGTAAGCAGTGGCCGTCGCACCGGCATCGCCCGCGGGTTGATTCGTGTCCGGAGCTTTTGCCCCACCGCACGCAGAGCCGAGAGCCAGCAGAGACAAAACTATCGATAACACAAGCCAGACTTTTGTCTGCTTATTCATGATCAATTCCTCCAAACTAAGATACTTGCGCATTAACTTTAGCACGGACAACGGTCACTATCGTAACGCGAGCTTGGTGATAGGGTCAGTACCGTTACGCGGTAGCGTCGGGTCGGCGGTGCGAGCGTTGCACCCAGGGGGGTTCTTTGGGGGGCGTGGACCCCACGCAACCCCGTAACCGTGCTGGCCCGATGACCCCGCTCGCGGTTAGGTAGGGGCCCGTGTGCGTGG
>JAICGQ010000304.1 GCA_025923035.1 Pyrinomonadaceae bacterium
CCCGACCAGATGATCAGGTACTGGGAATACGCAAAGTAGGCCCACAACATCACGAGCGCCAGCAACAGCTTGCCGAGGTCGTGAAAGTGTAACGGCGCGACGATCCGTCTCATCGGTTCTTCCCTGGAAAGCCTCGCCATCGCGAAGATCACAAACGCCAGCGCGCTCAGGGTCCACGCAGCTACGAAAATGAAACCGTAGATCGTCGAAAACCATTCCGGCTCGATGGACATGTACCAATCGACGGAAGCAAACGTGACGGTGAATATCAGTGCCACCATTCCCGCGCCGCTCAGCGTGCGCATGTTTTTCGTGTAACGATTATCGGCGGTGCGATCCTGCGCGAGCGACCACTTGTTCAGCAGAAAGGCGAGCGTGAGCCACACAGCGAAATAGATCACGGCGCGCACTGTGAAAAAGGGAAGATTCAGATATGGAGTTTTGAACTGCACCACCGGGTGTTTAGCGAGTTCTTCTTCGTGAGTCCACGGATAAAGATAATGAGCCCCGGCGATGATCGGGATAAACAAAACCGCCATTAACGGCAGAGTTCTCGTTGCGGCTTCAAGTACACGCCGGATCACGAAACCCCAACCGCCGCCCGTCAGGTGTTGAAGCATTAACAGGGCGATTGATCCGACACCGATTCCGGTCCAGAACGTCCAACCGATCAGGTACGCCTGGAAAAACTGCTTTCTATCCAGCACGACCGCCGCAAGCAGAACAACAAGAAACACGATTCCCGCGATCAAGACACGCTTCTGAAGCGTCGACATGTTTGGAGGATTGAATGTTTGGATCATTCACGTCCTCCAGGTGTTGGCGACGGCGAAGCTGCAGGAGATGGACTGGCCGAAGCTGTTGCAGGATTTGATTGACTCGCCTGCAAGGCGCGGATGTAGGCGATGATGGCCCAACGATCCTGCACCGGAATCTGTTCTGCGTAAGACGGCATCGCACCCCAGCCGTTCGTGATGGCGTCAAAGAAATGTCCGACCGGCGCCTGTCGCAAACGATCGTCATTGAATGAAGCTGCGCGACGGAAACCACGCCGCACGATCATGCCGTCGCCATTGCCGGTCAAACCGTGACAGACGCTGCAGAAAATGTCGTAGCGTTCGCGGCCACGCATCACGATCTCTTTGGTTACCGGGAACGGGAACGTATCGACGGCGTCGGGATAGCTGTTAGCCTGCGCGTTTCCAGGCTGTGCTGTTCCGGGCGTAGGGCTCGCCGCTGGTGACGCGCCATTCTTCTTGCCGGTGTAGTAAGCGGTGTCAGAACGCAGGAAACCACGCGGGACCGTGCCTTCGATCGGTTGGCGACTTGAAAGCCCATCTCTAAAGAACTTCGTGCCGCGGTAAGGCTTCATCTTCGGCTGGTCCTGCATATCGTACCGGCAGCCAGAGATAACAAATAATCCCAGCAACAAAAGAAAGATCGGGAGTTTTCCCGCAAAGGCGCGAAGAGACAAAGACAGCCTTTTGTTTTGCTCCTTTGCGTCTTTGCGGGAAACTGTTCCGGATTTTCTAGACTTCGACATCATTAACTTCCAGTGCACCCAGACTCTTCAGCAACGCCACTACTTCCGCGTGATCAAACTTCGGATCGTTCGCCTCAACCGCCAAAAAGAATCGATCGCGCGTGGCCATCGCAAAATTCGGCACGTTGAAAACCGGGTGATATGGTTGCGGCAGTTTGTTCAGCACCAGCATTCCCAACACCGCCGCGAACGCCGCGCACAGCACAGTCGTTTCAAACGTGATCGGTATGAACGCCGGCCAACTGTTGTACGGCTTTCCGCCGACGTTGAGCGGATAATCGATCACTTCCATCCAGTACTGCATGAAAAAACCACCCACCGCTCCGATAAGACCACCGATAAAGACAATCAACGGCAAGCTCGTATGCGTAAATCCGATTGCCTCGGAAAGCTCCTCGATCGGATATGGCGAGTAACCGTTGATCCTCCGGTACCCGGCAGCGTAAACGCGCCGTGCGGCGGCGACCAGATCGGTCGGGTTTTCAAACTCCGCCATGACACCGTAAAGCGGAGGCGCATGACGGCGATGACCCGGCGGATGCGTGTCTGTAACCTGCACCGTTGGTTCGCGTTCCACTTAATCCTCCACCTCCGCTTCCGGCAGGATCGTGCGCATCTCGAAAATCGAGATCATCGGCAGGAAGCGAATAAACAGAAACAGGAGGGTAAAGAAGAAACCGATCGTTCCGATAAACATCGCCCAGTCCCACTGCGTCGGCTGGTACATTCCCCACGACGAAGGCAGGTAGTCGCGATGCAAACTCGTGACGACGATCACAAACCGCTCGAGCCACATGCCGATACTCACGATGAATGAAATGATCCAGAGCGCGAGCAGGCTGGAACGAATCTTCTTTGACCACAAGAACTGCGGCGCGATGATGTTGCACAAAATCAACGCCCAGTAGTAAAGCGAGTATGGACCGTGCATGCGGTTCCAGATCATGAAGCGTTCGTACTTGTTACCGCTGTACCAGCCGAAGAACGCTTCCATGATGTAGCCGTAACCCACGATCAAACCGGTTGCGAGCATCACCTTCGCCATGTTGTGCATGTGGCGCATGGTGATAAAGCCCTCGAGACCGTAAAAACGTCGCAGTGGAATCGTCAGCAGCAGCACCATCGCGAAGCCGGCGTAGATTGCGCCCGCGACGAAATAGGGTGGAAAGATCGTGGCGTGCCAGCCGGGAATGATGCCGACCGCGAAGTCAAAACTGACGATCGTGTGCACGGACAGGACCAGCGGTGTCGCGAGACCCGCGAGCAGCAGATACGCCATCTCGTAGCGATGCCAGTGACGCGCGGAGCCGCGCCAGCCCATCGCGAGCATGCCGTAGAGGATCTGGAACGGTTTGCTGCGCGCGCGATCGCGCAAGGTGGCGAAGTCGGGAATCAGACCAACAAACCAAAACATTGCTGAGACGGTGGCGTAAGTCGAAACAGCAAACACGTCCCACATCAGAGGGCTGCGAAACTGCGGCCAGATTCCCATCGTGTTGGGATAGGGAAAGAGCCAGTACATCAGCCACGGCCGCCCGAGGTGAAATATCGGGTACATGCCTGCCTGGGCCACCGCGAAGAGCGTCATCGCTTCGGCAAAGCGGTTGATGGACGTGCGCCAGCGCTGTCGCAACAGCAGCAGGATCGCGGAGATCAGCGTGCCCGCGTGACCGATACCGATCCACCAGACGAAGTTGAGAATGTCGACGCCCCAGGCGACGGGCACGTTGACGCCCCACACGCCGATGCCGACGAACAACAAGTTCGTGATCGCCAGCAGCATCAATTGGAAGAGTGCGAACGAGATCGCAAAGCCGAAGAACCACGCCAGCGACGTCTTGCGTTTCAAGACGATCGAGCTGATCTTGTCGGTCACCGAGGCGAACGTCAGGCCCGGATCGATGACCGGCGTTGTCGTGTGCATCGGACCTTCGGTGTATGGCTTGTGTGCTTCGTCCTGCATTCTCTGTTTTAGCCGCAAAAATCAGCGGCTTATTTCCGGATTTGGGTTCTTCAACTGCGACAAATAAGTTGTGCGCGGCTTCGTGTTCAATTCACCCAGTACCGAATAATTCCGTTCGTTCATTTTCAACCGCGACACTCGGCTATTCGCGTCGTTGAGATCGCCAAAGACGATCGCCTCGGTTGGGCAAACCGCCTGGCAAGCCGTCACGATCTCGCCGTCTCGTACTCTTCGATCTTCCAGCTCTGCCTGAATCTTCCCGTTTTGAATTCGCTGCACGCAGTACGTGCACTTTTCCATCACACCGCGGCTGCGCACGGTCACCTCAGGATTGCGCATCAACTGGTACGTCGGTGTATCCCAATCCGAATAGAGAAAGAAATTAAAGCGTCGCACTTTGTACGGGCAGTTGTTGGAACAATACTTCGTGCCGACGCAACGGTTATAGACCATGTCGTTCAAGCCTTCGGCACTGTGCACGGTGGCGTGAACCGGACAGACCGGCTCGCACGGCGCGTTCTCGCAGTGCATGCAAGGCACGGGCATGAAGTTGACGCCCTCAGGTTGATTCGGATCGAAGCCTTTGAAATACGTATCGACGCGGATCCAGTGCATCTCGCGACTGCGCACGACTTCGGTCTTACCGACAACCGGAATGTTGTTTTCTGACTGGCAGGCGATCGTGCAGGCGTTGCAGCCGATACAGTTGTTCAGATCGATCGCCATGCCCCAGGCGTAGTTTGGCGCGTTCTCGTCCTGGTTGGTGTATGGATAAGGTTCGTAGAGCGACGGGTGTTCGTGCTTCTCCTCATGCTTTGCGTCGTGGAGAAAGCGTTCGAGTGTTTCTGAACGAACGATGTCGCGCTCTTCACGTTTGAAGTTCGGATCTTCGAGATTGAAGTGAAGTTGTGTCGTCGCGAGCAGGTGCTGAGCGCCTGTTGGACGAATCTGTACGCCGCTCGTGAACCAGGGCGCATACGAAGTCCGAATTTGATAGGCGTCAAAGCCTACAGCCGGAGTTCCACTTCCGACGCGGCCTGCTAAACGACGACCGTAACCGAGATGAATCGTGATGACGCCGTCAGGCTGGCCCGGCATGATCCAGAGTGGGGCGCGAATTGTTTGCCCGTGCTGGTTAACGACATCAACGATTGGCACGTAATGTTCGCGACCCTTTACAGCACCATGGTTAGAGGTCTCGCCCACCAGTTGTTGAGCAGAGTTTGGACTGATGACTGCAACGTTGTCCCAGGTAACTTTTGTTAACGGCTTGGGCAGTTCCTGTAACCAGCCATTGTTTGCAAAGCGGCCGTCGTAAATTGAAGGGTCGGGGCGGAACACCAGTTCAAAGGAGCCCGCTTGTGCCGGTTGGCTCGCAGGTGGGGTTTGATTGGCCCAGTCCCCACTCAACGAAACTGTCTTTGGCTGGAACGCGGAATTTGTAATAAACCCATCATGAAGGGACTGTCGCCACCACGTTTCAAAATCCTGTGAAGGCGAAGGCGATGGCGCGGGCGCTGCTGTTTGCTGCTGTCCTTGAGTGTTTCCTGTTGCAGTGGCCTGCTGCTGATTCGCTCCCGATCCCTGCGTTTGCCAAAACGTTCTCACCATCTCATACGGCTTGCGATCGTACTGTTCGGAAAAAATGGCGAGTACTTCCAGCGCCGTCTTGCCTTCGTAGAGCGGCTCGATCAACGGCTGCATGATCGTGACAGTCCCATCGTACGAACGCGTGTCGCCCCACGACTCGAGGTAGTGCGCAGCAGGCACGTGCCAGTGAACTACTTCGGAAGTCTCGTCTTTGTACTCGCTGAGGTGAACGCGCAGCTTGGCCTTCTTGAGACGTTCAAAATCCAGCTTGAGATCTACAGGCGTGTTGTAGACGGGATTGCCGCCCAGGATCACCAGCAGTTCAACCCGGCCCGCATCGAGATCGTTGACCAGATCCTGTAACGACTGTCGCTGGTCGACCGGATTTACTTCGAGCGGATCGGTGTAGAAAACAGTTTTGCCAACGTTACCCAGCGCATCGTTCATTGCGTGCGCAATCGCATGAATGATTGGCGGTTGATTATCGCCGGCGACGACGATGCTTCCACCTCTGTGTTGCGTCAGATCGCGAACCAAAGGCTCGAGCCACCGCAGATTCACAGTGGCAGTGCCGGTTGCTGATTGTGGCGCCACTCCTGCCGCTATCGATCTGGCAATCGCTTCGAGTTCGCTCGGTTTGACGTTCCAGGTGTGGTCAGCCATCGCGCCTGTGTTCGAAGGCGTTGTCTCAACCACGTAAAGCCGGTTCATGTCGCGGTTGTTTTCTGTCAGCTTGCGGCCCGCGATGAATTCACGTGAGTAACGGAGATAACCCGGAAAAGTTGGCGACAGAAAGTCGGCATCAAGAGACAAAATTCGTTTCGCCAGGTCGAAACGATAAGTCGTGTTCACCGGTTGTCCGAAAGCTGCTATCGCACCGGCGCGTGCATTGTCGCGATTAGCTGGTTCGTACTGGTGCCACTTTGCTTGCGGAAGCGCGGCGAGCGTCGCTTTCATTTGCGCCCCGAGCGTTGGCGAAATGATCGACTCGGTGAGAAAGCGAATGCCCGCGCCTTGTTTCGGACGCTGCTCGTCAAGCGCCGAACGCATTTCACCGACAAACGCAGTCCACGTGCGAATATCTTCGCGAAAAGTCAGCGTTTGTGAACG
>JAICGQ010000305.1 GCA_025923035.1 Pyrinomonadaceae bacterium
ATGGTCGAAACGCTCAACATGCTCGAGGGTTTCGAGTTGAAGAAGATGGGCCACAACACGCCCGAGTATATCCACACGCTCGCCGAGGCTCTCAAGCTGGCGATGGCCGACCGCGATCGTTACTACGGCGATCCCAACTTCGTGAAGATTCCGATGACGGAATTGCTCTCGAAAGAATACGCCGCACTGCGACGGCCGTTGATCGATGAGATGCGCGCGTCACTGGCCCAACAACCCGGCGATCCGACGAACATGAAAGCCGTGCTCGCCAGTGCAGCCCAGACGATCGGGCACACATCAACCGTACCGGAAATCGAACGCGGTAACGACACGACGTGCGTCAACGTCATCGACAAAGACGGCAACCTGTTTAGCGCGACGCCGAGTGGGGCCTGGTTACCGGCGGTGGTCGCGGGTGACACCGGCGTGCTGATGGGCCAAAGATTGCAATCGGCGCTGACCGATGAAAACAGTCCAAACGTAGTCGCACCGGGCAAACGTCCGCGCATCACCTTGACGCCGACGCTCGTGTTGAAAGGCGGCGAACCGTTCATGGTGCTCAGCACACCGGGCGGTGACAATCAGGATCAGGCGTTGTTGCAGGTGTTACTGAACATCATCGAGTTTGACATGAACCCGCAGGAAGCGGTCGAGGCGCCGCGTTTCGACACGCAACATTACGTGAGCTCGTTTGACGATCACGAGTTTCTGCCGGGGTCGCTCAACGTCGAATCGCGCGTCAGTTTGAAAACGATTCAGGCATTGTCGAGCAAAGGGCACAAGGTCAAGGTCCAATCCGAGTGGGGCACATTATCAGCGCCGACCGTGGTTGTTTACGATTTGAAAACCGGTGCGGCCGCTGCGGGCGCTGATCCAAGGCGCAGTCGCTACGCTGTGGCGTGGTGATGAACAATCAACTCACAAAGGAGTCCCCCATGAAAAGGTTCCCGAGAAAACCGATCCTCCTGGCCGTGGTTTTCGCTGTCGTACTTGCAACGCAAAGCAGTTCGGCGGCGCCACCGCTTCCCAATCCAATACTTTTCATTACCAGTCAGGAGTATGTGACTGTTTCCGGCAAGCAGGTTGTTCGATATCACTATGACGTATTCAACAAGGATGCTTATCCGGCCGAAATGTTCGCCGCCGCGCCGAACCTTCCGCCGTGTGGTTCGAACACAAATGCGTCACGTACATGGGTGGACTTCTACGATCAGCGAGGCAAGAAGTTGAACGGATTTTGCGCGCTCGGCAAACCATCAGACCTCGGTAAGATTTGGGTTGCTTTCGAGGCTGACGCAATCCCACCGAGCTGGATTTACATCGAGATGACTGACCGGCAGACCAACACGAAGTACAAATCGAATCTCGCAGAAACTATACTGTAAGCTGATTTCAAATTTAGCGAGGGGGACTGATTCATGGCTGTAGAAGAAGGCAAACGTTTTATCGACTTTAACCTCAAGAACCAGGACAACGAGACCGTCACACTCAACGACTTCGCGGGCCAGTGGCTGGTGGTCTATGTCTATCCGAAAGACGACACGCCCGGTTGCACGATTCAGGGCAAGTCGTTCACCGCAACCAAACAGGATTTCGACGACGCAAACATCGCGGTTGTTGGCGTTAGTGAAGACGACGTCGCGTCGCACGAGAGTTTCTGCAAGAAGTTTGGTTTCACGATCGATCTGCTCGCCGATCCGCAGCACGAGTTTTTGAACGCGTCAGGCGTGGGCCAGAGCGAGTACAAGGGAACGATGTATTGGAACCGCACCAGCTTCGTGGTCGATCCGGAAGGCAACCTGCGTAAGATCTATCGCAAGGTGAATCCGGAAGGTCACGAGCAAGTGCTGCTGAATGACATCAAAGCCATGCAGGCGAACGCCGCGAGTGCCTGAATCTTTCTGAATGCTTGCCTACGTCTTTTGGCACTGGCCGCAACCAGGGGTCGACACGGAAACGTATGTCGACCACCTGGTTTCCTTTCATCGCATACTCAATGAAAACAAGCCCGTTGGATTTCACGGTTCACGCGTGTTTCGCATGCATGGCGTGAGCTGGTTGGATACGACCGGCGATGCGTATGAAGATTGGTACTTGCTCGACGACTCGGCAGCATTGGACCGAATCAACGAAGCGGCAGTATCGGGCGTGTGCGAAGCGCCTCACAACCTGGTGGCGCGAGAAGCAGCGGGTGGAACGGCGGGGCTTTATCGA
This sequence comes from Pyrinomonadaceae bacterium, assembly GCA_025923035.1. GTDB lineage: Bacteria > Acidobacteriota > Blastocatellia > Pyrinomonadales > Pyrinomonadaceae > PSRF01. The sequence goes on from JAICGQ010000305.1 coordinate 2,215, forward strand.
TTAAAGACTGGCGATATCCTCACAGAACCCCGGTTTGCGTTGTGGCTGTCAAAACCTGACGGCGTGTCGTACGCGGATTTCTATTCGACCTTGGAACCGATCATCAACGAGGCGCACGCGGCGTTGTGGCAACGGCAGATGACGCTTGGTCCAACCAGCGAATTTCTCGTCCACAGCGCCGGCGAAATCCAACTGCCGGAAGCATGGACCGCTAGTCAAGTTTTAACTCTGCAATCAGTGGGCAGTGATCAGTCGCAGCCCTGATCAGTTCCTTCGGTTCCGTAATCACTTCACAGCTAAGCAAACGATCCTTAAAAGTCTTCGGCGCGAAAACGTAATCGAGTCGCACGTGTGGGTCCCACGTCGGGAACGTGTATCCCTTCTCGTCCGCGTGCAAAGCGCGGTACCCATCAAGATATCCGGCATCGAGGACGAACTGGATCGTCTCTCGTTGCAGCTTCCGACCGCTGATCCATATCAGCGCGCGGATCCACGCCGGCAACTTCTCCATCTCCAGCACTTCTCCCGGGGCCAGCGTGTTGAAATCGCCAACGAGCACATGAAATCCGTCCTGATGTCGCTTGATTCCCTCGAGCAGCGACCGGATCTCGCGCCAGCGCCGCCGCTCGTCCCACCGCGAAAATCTCGCACTCAAGTGCAAACCAAACACTCGCGCCTCGGTGCCCGCCGGAATGATCTCCAGAAACGAATGACGCGCTCCTGCCGGATAGTGCCACTCGTGATACGCGACTTCCTTGCGGCTAAGAAACCCGATCGAATGGTTCCGGCGCGCGGCCCAAAATGCAAATCCGGTCGCCGCCGACAGTCGTTCGATCACTTCAGGACGTGTGGCTTCCTGAAAGACCACTAGATCCGGCGCAGCCGCTTTGATCACTTCCGCCAGCGCCTGTTCGCGGCCCACCCCACCAAATCTGATGTTGTAACTGAGTAACCTCAGGCTCACGCATCCGCCCCGGGTTCAACGACCACGTAGTATGGCTCACCAAACAACACGTCGCGGCCGTAGAGAACGAGGCTCGACGTGGCCTGAAAATTCACGGGGCGTCCAACCAGTTTCTGCAACGACTCGCGCAGAGGATTCAGCGCCGGTGCGATGTCGGGATCTTTATCGCAGAGCGGTTTAGTGTGGAGGCTGGGAATGTAATAGGCCTCCGGCGTCCAGGCTTCCATCACTTTACTGCCGACGAGCGTAACGTCGAGATCGCTGGTCGACTTGCCGAGTGAATCAAAAGCGCCACCATCTTCGTGACGCTTGTTGGTGACCACACTGCCACGCAGTACGATTCCGGTTCCTTCGGGAAGGCCCTGTTGCAGCTTGCGATAGAACGCGATGAACTGACGTTCGTCGCCGTCGAAAGCGAGCGTCACGATGCGAGATCGAAGCTCATTCGCCGTCATGTCATGAGCATCTTTTGGTGTTCTGTCTGTCATTTCACTTCTAACTCAGCCATGACCGGAATGTGATCTGAGGCCAGCGTTTCAATCACCCACGACTTCCTGGCCCGAATCCGATCGCCCATGCTGTAGAAAATATGATCGATACGTTTCACTGGTTTGTCAGCCGGGTAACTAAAACCCTCCGTTTTTGCACCGCTCGTGACCCAGGCATCGGCAAATTTGGTGCGCATTAGTTTGTAAGCGCTGCCTGCCGGCACGTCGTTTAGATCGGCCACGACGATCAGCGGTCCTTTCACGTTCTCGAGAAACTTTAGCATCTGCTCGGTCTCAAACAACCGTCCGTCTTCGAACTGGTAATCGAGATGCGTGGTGACGAAGTTGACTGTCTTGCGATCGACTTCGACTTCGATGCGCAACATGCCACGGCGCTCGGATTCACGTTTGTTCTCGAACATGCGGTGGTCGCTGTTCTTAATCGGCAGGCGCGAAAGAATGGCGACCCCGTATTTGCCGCCCTGGTAATCGAGGTTTGGCGCAAACGCGTACTCCATTTTTGTCATCCCGGCGAGCTCGGCGATCTCGTCCTTGCCTTCGGTGCGTTTCACGCCCCGATCGACTTCCTGCAAACCGACGAGATCGGGACGCGCGGCGTTGATGACGTCGGCGATTCGCTGCAGATCGAGCTTCTTGTCCATGCCAACGCCGACGTGAATGTTATAAGTCATGACGCGTAGGGTTCGTTTCGCGGCGGCTGGTGAAACGGGCCAAAGAACCGCAAGCGCAAGCAAGACGAACAAGGCAATTCGTGTGATTCGTGTTGGCATAAGGGCGACGCGCATCTTAACATGGGCGCTTTATGCGTCTACTCCCCTGGGTTGCCATGTTCTGCGCCGCGTTCTCAGCGGGCGCGATCAATTCCATTGCCGGGGGTGGGACGCTGATCACCTTCCCCGTCCTCATCTGGCTCGGTCTCGATCCGAAAGTCGCAAATGGGACCAGCACCGTCGCCCTCTGGCCCGGACTGTTCGGTGGACTGTTCGGCTATCGCAGAGAACTCGCGAACAGTTCAACGATTCTCTTCCGGCTTGGCCTGACGAGTGTCATTGGCGGCGCCTTTGGCGCGTGGCTTTTGATCTGGACGCCGTCGCCGCTGTTTGCCGAGCTCGTACCGTTTCTGATCCTCTTCGCGACCATACTCTTCATGGCCCACGGAGAGATCAATAAACGTCTGCGTCTCGCTTCGATTGACGAAAGCCCAACCGGTCTCTGGTGGTTCGGCGCGATCGTTTTTCAGTTCTTCTCAGCGATGTACGGCGGTTACTTCGGCGCCGGCAACGGGATACTGATGCTGGCGGCGTTGGGACTGTTAGGACTCAACGAATTGAATCGAGCAAACGGCATCAAGAACTTTCTCGGCATCTGTATCAACAGCGTCGCAGTCGTGAGTTTTGCACTCGCGGGACTGGTCGTCTGGCAGGATGCGCTGGTGATGGCGTGCGGCGCGCTGATCGGCGGTTATTTCGGCGCCAGCATGGCAGTGCGAGTCGGGCAGAAATGGGTGCGGCGCGGCATTGTCGTGATCGGGCTCGTGATCTTCGTAGTGATGGTCTGGAGGTTGCGGTACCGGTGAAACTGCCGCGTGAGTTCTACACACGTTCGAACGTCCTCACCGTCTCTCGCGATTTGCTTGGGAAGCTTCTCGTGGTTCCGGCGCCGGACGGTCAACGCGTGTCGGGAATGATCGTGGAAGTTGAAGCTTATCGTGGTCCCGACGATCGCGCTTCACATGCCTACGGTGGACGGCGCACGCAACGTACGGAAACGATGTACCAGCAAGGCGGCATCGCTTACGTCTACTTCGTTTACGGGATGTACTACCAGTTCAATGTCGTCAGCAACGTCGCCGACGTTCCGCACGCGATTCTGGTGCGCGCGCTTGAACCTGTCGAAGGGATTGAGCTAATGCGCGAGCGCCGCCATTCTCATCCTGACAAAAACCTGACGAACGGTCCCGGCAAACTCTGTCTCGCGATGGGGATCGATCGCGATCTCGACAAGGCGGATCTGGTTGGCGATCGCGTTTGGCTGGAAGAGTTTCAGACAGTGAAGCCGTCGCAGATCGCACGCGGCCCACGCATCGGCATCGATTACGCTGAAGAATGGATCGACAAACCCTGGCGCTTCTGGATTCGGAACAACAGTTACGTCAGCAGAAAATAATCAGTCGTTGCCGTACCGGATCTCCATGTGTCGCGTGCGATACGCCGCCACCATCAGCACGATGAGGGTGACGAGCAACATACTGGGAATCGAAATCCACGCCGGCGTGGGTTCGGCGACAACCGCCAGTGGACCTTCCTTAATCACCGACGAGACCGGTACCGGCGACAGAGAGTTGAGGTAATGGATCACGCTGACCTTCTTCAGGAAAGGCGGCAGCAGGAAGTTGAGCCACTCCCAACCATAAAGCACCAAAGCGGGAATGATCGGGTTGCGAATAAACAGTCCCACCACCAGAAAGAACGCCCCGTAACCAAGACAGGCCAGCATCGTAATTCCCGCATAAGCGAG
>JAICGQ010000306.1 GCA_025923035.1 Pyrinomonadaceae bacterium
GATTCCTGCCACGTGAGTGCCGTGAAATTCTTCATCCGCACCGCTGAAGATGTTTCCGTTGGCGGGATCGGCGATGAAATTTGCGCCGTGCAGATCGCCAGTAACGCCGGATATGGAACCGGGCGCCGGGTTGGTCCAGATGTTGGCGGCGAGATCTTCGTGAGTGACGTCGATGCCTTGATCGAGCACGGCTACGACGACGTTTGCGCTGCCGGTTGTCACGTCCCAGGCTGCGGGCGCGTTGATCGTATTAAGCGAAAACTGCCGGCCGTCGAGAAAGCGCGGATCGTTGGGAGTCGCCGCCGCGCGCATGATGTAGTTCGGTTCGGCGTAGAGCACATCGGGCTGACTGCGGAGTGCGGCAATGGCGTCGAGGGTGTTGTCCGGATCTACGTGGACCAGACGCAGTCCCGAGATGACGTCCGCGGACTGTCGTCGTTCAACTTCAACGGGCAAAAGCTCGCCGGTCCTCGCTGCGAGTATGTTGCGGCCCGTGCGAACGCGGGCGATCGACTCGCTGCGATACCGAACAATCACTTCGCCCGGCACAAACTCCGGATGGGTCCGTTTTCCTTGTGTGGTTTGCCTGACGCGATAGCTGGCAGTCGATTTTGAGGGAAGTTTTACAAGAGCGAGAGCGAGCAGACCAAGGCAAACGCAGACTGTGAGCGCCAGACGGACGTGCGCACGGTATTTCCCAAGCCGAGAGTTAGCCATAAATACATCTTTCATCGATTGCAGGTTAGGTGGTGGTCGTCGTCCACTCGATCAAAGTGGAGGCAGAGCGACGCCAGGAATATATAACATTTTTGGCTGCGTTTACACCCGTTGTCCGAAGGGAGAGAGCGGCAGATTACCACGAATTTAGCGGGAACGTTGGCCGATTTGCTCGGTGCCGAACGCGCCAATGCCGTTTAGACGAAAGCTGAAGACGACCCGGTTTTCCTTGCGCAGGCCGACGTTAAACGAGGAGAACTGCCCAGTTACGGCGCAGCAGTCCCAGCTATACCCGAGCGTGACGGTCGAGCTGATAAGCGAGCTGTCGCCCCGGCCGGGCCGCTTCTGGAAGTCGAAAAAGAACGAGGTGCCCCCGAACAACCCGCGTTCCTGGTCGCCCAGAAACACCGACGGGCTCCATTGCGAGCCACGCAACGTCCCCGCTTCGAAACCGCGAAGGTCGGCAAATCTGGAGAGACTCGGATCGAGCTCGATCGCACGCGTGTAGTAGAAGCTCTGAAAGATCTGCACCAACGCCCGCGACAACCCGAACGTAGTCGACACCGAGCGCACACCGCCGCCGTGCGTGTCGAGATCCGTTCGGAAGTCAACAAACAGATCGCGTCGCGGTCGATAACGCGCGTCGACATTCACCGGCGAGAAACGTCGCGGCACACCGCCGTAAACAAACCCGGACAGCGTGTTGATCGGATAGAACTGGTTGCGCCGGTTGAGTTGCAGCGCGCCACCAAAAGTCGGATCGAAAAAATATTTCCCCCGGAGAGTGATCGTCAGCGCTTCGTACGGCTGGCTCGACAGCAGCGGCCGGTTCTCACGCCGCGAGACTTCGACCGCCTCGTCAGTGACATTCTCAGTCGAACGGCGGGTGAAGAAACGATTCGCGATACCAAACTCGATCTCGTTCGTGTCGGCGATTGCATCGTTGTAGTCGAAACGAATGAGGCGATCGAAATTGTTGATACCGGCAAGTCGACGATAGACGAGATACGGTTCGATCACGTGACGAAAGAAAAAGCTTCCGCCTTTGCGATGAAAATCTCTCGCCAGCGCCGGCGGACGCACGTCCAGCTCAAACTCGCCATAGCTGCGCGTGATATTTCGGCTGAGCACGTCGCGCGTCGTCGGATCCAGCGAGTTTGAATAAAACGTGACGCGACCATTGCCGGAAGCAGTCACGGACCATCCAGCGAAGTGCAGCGGCAACTCAAACCGCGGATTCACATCGAGTCGCTGCACGATCGACGGCGTGATGATCGGATTGCCAAGTACTTCGTTAAGAAACTGAATCGGGTCTTCAACCGTCTCTTTGCGGCTGACGCCTTCCGCCGCGCCGCTGAAAGAAAAGTAGACGGGAAGTTCTTGTAGAAACTTGAGAATCGTCGGACGCTTGTCGATGCTGACACTCGGCAACTGGCGAATGCGTACGCGCGCGTTTGTCAGCGACGTGACTTGCGTGCGGGCGAGGAAGTTGAAGCTGTATTCCTCGTGGTTCTTGTTTACGAAAACCTGCGACGTCTCTTCCGGCGAGATGGCCTGCTGGATGTTGTCCGAGAACACCTGCCGGAACGCCAGGTTCGACGTGATGTTCACGTCGGCGGCCGCGGTAAAGCCATTCTTGAAATAGTGCACGCCTTCGACGTAGAAACTCGAACCGCCCTGATCGGGATTCGCGTCCGACGCTTCTGGTCCAAAGATTCGATCCTTGACGGCATAGAACCCGGCGTTGAGATACGAACGCGAGTTGGCGCGCGTGCGCAGGTCGCCGCCGAAGCCGAGTCCGCGCTGCGTGTAAATATCGCTGCGGAAAGTAAAGTCAGCGGAGCGGCCGAGTGTTTGATAGTAAGCAGTCGACAAACGCGCTCCCTTAGCGCCCGAGCCACCAAACGTCGGCGTCAGAAAACCTGACGCGCGATCGCGCCGCTTGATCGACACCGACGCGTACGGCAAATAAAACACCGGAACGTTCTTGAGTCGCAGTTTTGGCGAGACGACGCGCACGCGATCTCCCGTTTTGATCGTTGCCTTGCTTGCGTGAAAGCTCCACTTGGGAACGTCTTCATCGCACGCAGTGATCTGCACGTTGAACGCGACGATCGTGTCGAGACTGATCTTCTCGACGCGATCGGCGGTGAAATATATACGCGTGCCGTCTTGTGTTTGGTTTGTGTAGCCGGTGGAGTCGACGAAGTATCCAGTCTTCTTTAGATAGTTATAATCGGCGCGCGATCCGGTAATGCGTTGCATATCGGCCTGATCGAAAACGACGCTGCCTTCTGCGACGAGCCGGTTCTCTGCTTCGTAAACAGTGACCTTATCAGCTTGCAGTCGATAGGTGCCGATGCGCGCGTCGACGTTTCCTTCATAGACGAACACACGAGCGTTCTCGGGTCCGGTGGCTGATTGCTTTGAGGAAGTGACCTCGAGCTGATCGGTGGCGACACCCTGCACGCCGCCTCTTTGCGGCGGACGCTGAACAGGTTGATCGGTGTTCAGTGGATTGACGTTTGGAGTGTCGGTCATCGGATTGGCGACTTTCCGATCGACCGGATTGGTTTGCTGCGCTAGCACGAGTTGGCAAGCCAGAAGGAGGATTACGGTTACCACGGGGGCGCGCTTCATAGGGCGTGTGGATGCTAACATAGCCACAACGTGTCTCAAACTCAGCGATTGATGATCGTTGCCGGCGAGCCTTCGGGTGATGCGCACGCCGCGGCACTCGTTCAGGCACTCAACAAAAAAACACGGATCGAATACTTCGGCGCGACCGGACCACTGATGCGCGCCGAGGGCGTTGATACAGTCGTCAACTCGGATGAGCTCGCGATCATGGGCATCATCGAGGTCGCGCAAGTCTTTCCCAGATTCATCGCTGCGTTTCGCGCGCTGAAAGCCGCCGCGATCGAGAGATCGCCCGATGCCGTCGTTCTCGTCGACTGGCCCGAGTTCAACTTGCGGCTCGCCAGTTCACTGCACCGGCGCGGAATGAAAGTGATCTACTACATCAGTCCGCAACTGTGGGCCTGGCGTTCGCGTCGCATCAATCGCATCAACCGCGACGTCGATCTGTTGCTGTCGATTCTTCCGTTTGAGGCCGAGTGGTACAAGGCGCGCGGTGTGGACCACGTCGAGTTTGTTGGGCATCCACTCGCGGGCGAAGTTAAACCACGGATCGGACGAATCGAATTCTGCAAGCAACACAATCTGGATCCGGATAAACCGATCGTTTCGTTCCTGCCCGGAAGCCGGCGCAAGGAATTGGAGCGAATTCTCCCTCCGATGGCGGCTGCGATCCGCAAGCTAAGAACAACACATCCCGAAATTCAACCCGTCATCGTCGTCGCGCCCAGCCGCACCATCGACGAGACACGACAGATACTCGCCTCGATGAACTCGGTCACGATGGTCCATGGACAAACACACGACGCCCTCGCCGCGTCTGACGCGGCCGCGATCGCCAGTGGCACTGCGACGCTTGAAGGAGCACTACTGGAAACGCCGATGGTGGTGGTCTATAAAGAGTCGGCCGTGAACTGGCACACGCTGGGCCGGCTGATCACGGTCCCTCACTATGGTCTCGTCAATCTGGTTGCGGGCACTGAGATCGCGACCGAGTTGATGCAAACCGATCTCACCCCTGACAGGTTGGTCCAGGAATTAATTCAACTGCTTGACCCAAAAAGGAACAGAACTGCGCGTGAAGAGTTGAGGCGGGTTAGAGACCTTTTGGGAGAAGCAGGAGCCTCCGACCGCGCCGCCGATGCCATTCTAAAGTTCCTGGCTCATTGAGCCGCTGATCGAATTAATCGTTAGTTAAATTAAAGGAGAAACCCGATGCGTTCGGCCCGTACCGCGTTAACCTCGAAGTTTGTCAAAGCACTGCTCTTCACCGTGATTGCCTGTGCTTCAATATTCCTGGCTGTTAGACCAGGTCATACCGCTAATTCACCATTGATTATCAGTGAGTTTCGTCTCCGTGGTCCAAATGGGGCCGCCGACGAGTTCATAGAAATCTATAACAACACCGATAGTGCACATACTGTTACCACCAGCGACGGCTCGCCTGGCTACGGCGTTTTCGCGTCGGACGGCGTGTTGCGTTTCGTTATTCCGAACGGCACCGTGATTCCCGCGCGTGGCCACTATCTTGGCGCAAACTCCGTCGGGTATTCGCTCGGCAATTATCCTGCAGGCAATGGCACAACGGCCCTCGCGGACACAACCTGGACCCTCGACATTCCGGACAATTCCGGCATCGCTTTGTTCAGCACGACAAATGCGATCGCGCTCGCAAATCGCCTTGATGCGGTCGGTGCAACGAGTGTCGCCAATACGCTGTTTCGCGAAGGCACTGGCTTGCCGGCGTTGGTAGCATTCAGCATCGACTACAGCTTCGTGCGTCGCGTGCCGATTCTTGGCGGCAATGCGGGGATACCTGAAGACACTGACAACAACGCAGTCGACTTTCTCTTCGTCGACACGAACGGTACGCAGGCAGGCGCCGGTCAACGACTTGGCGCGCCTGGACCAGAGAACCTCGGCGGCGCGCGAGATGCCGGAAACAACATCACGCACTCGCGCATCGATCCGGCGCAGGCTGACAACGCATCGCCGAACGTCGTGCGCGACTTCGTCAGCGACCCGGCCAACAACGCCACCTTCGGCAAACTTTCAATTCGACGCACGTACACGAACAACACCGGTCAGCCGCTTACGGCGCTCCGTTTTCGCGTCGTCAATCTGTCAACCTTCCCTGCTCCTTCCGGTAGCGCCGACCTTAGACCAAAAACATCGTTCGCAGTCGGCGTACCGTTAACCGGCGGCGGCTTCGCTGTTGCTGAAGGCACTGACCTCGATGTACCTCCGCAACAAGCAAACGGCGGTGGTTTCAACAGCAGCATTCGCGGCAGCATCGTCAACTTCGTCAATCCGCTGCCCGACGGCGTCGGCGTTAGTTTCAACTTCGAGATGGGTATCCAGCAGCAGGGATGCTATCGACTCGCGCTCGTTGCGGAAGCGTTGCCGGTTGGCGGCAGTGATGTGTTCTTAGTCTCGGGCAGCACTGAAGGCGGATCCGGAACGTGCGCGGCGCCAACGCCGACGCCAACTCCTGCGGCCACCCCGGTTCCCGGCGGCACGACTCTGATCATCAGTGAGTATCGTCTGCGTGGTCCAAATGGTCTGAACGACGAGTTCATCGAGATCTACAATAACGGCAAGAGCGCGATCAATGTGCAGGCGACTGATGGTTCGACTGGTTACGCAGTTGTCGCCTCCGACTTCGTCACGCGCTTCGTGATTCCGAACGGCACCATCATTCCGGCGGGCGGCCATTTCCTTGGTGTTAATTCGCTTGGTTATTCACTCGGGAATTATCCCGGAGGTTCGAGCCTGACCGCGACTGGCGACGTGAGCTACACGCTGAACATCGCTGACAACGC
>JAICGQ010000307.1 GCA_025923035.1 Pyrinomonadaceae bacterium
CGACCGCGGCGAGCCGACGATGGGAATCGCTTTCTCCATGAAGTCCGGATACGACACAAGCCACTGAAAGACCTGCATGCCGCCCATCGAAACACCCACCACTGCCTTCACGCGATCGAGGTGAAGCACTTTCGTCAGCAGCTCGTGCTGCGAGGCAACTATGTCGCGCATGGTGAACTTCGGAAAACGCATGCGCGGTTGCAAACGACTGTTCGACGGTGAAGACGAAACGCCATTGCCAAGAGCGTCGATCGCCACGACGTAATACGACGTGCTGTCGATCAACTTTCCTGGTCCAATGCTCCCGGCCAGTTGTTCGGTCGTGCCCGAGGCCCACGTCACATAGACCACGACGTTCGACTTGTCGGCCGCAAGCTTGCCGAAAGTGCGATAGCCGACACGGCACTGGCGAATCACACCGCCGTTTTCGAGTTTTAAGTCACCGATGTTGGCAAACTGTTGCTGTTGAGCAAAGGCAACGATCGCGAATAGCGGAAGCGAAAGGCAAAGACGAAGCGCCCGAGCGACGTTTCTCATCATTATTTTTGAAACACGAGATTGTCTACGAGCACCATGCCCTGCACCGGCGTGCACCGTTCGCAGTAAGCGCTGATACTGACCGCGGTCAGTTTCTTCAAAACATCCTTCGTGTCAACGCGCTCGCCGGCCTGGACCCACGTCGGTTGAGACAATCCTTTCAAAGGAATCACGTACGTGTTGAGTCCTGGCTTGAGCCGGATCGGAAGTTGCGGAAAGCCGGCGGTGATGTTGATGCCTTGTCCGTGACTGACGAATTCCACGCGTAACGACTCGACGCCGGTTGCATAGAGTTGCAGCGATAGTTGCTTGTAACCGCTGACGTCGTCGGCGACAGGTTTTCCCTCTTTCAGCGGCCGACCTTGAATCTCCAGCGTCACATTGGCCCACTGGTTTGGACCAACCAGGTTGTACTCAAACGACGCGAGATGGTTCTGCGGCGCGTCCTTCAAAACGATCAACTCAGGAGCGCCCGGATTGGCGTTCGCGAGTCCCTTGTACTTAACGGGCGTAGAGTCGTGCGCAGTGAAGATTTGGACCAACCCGCCATTGTTGGTGACACCCCGACCGTTCTCGACCTTTTCAAAATCGGCGTAAACGAACTTGTCGTCCTGCGCGAGCGGAGTGGCTGTGGCGAGGATTGAAAGCAAAAGCAGAACTGTCATGAAGGAACCAGCGAGTTTCATGTGTCCGTCTCCTCCCAATTTCCTGAGATTGCTGAACGAAAGACCGCGTCGATCACGGCCATGTTATTGATCGCATCTTCCAGCGGGATCGGCTGTTCGGTGTTCTCGCGAATCGCCTGCGAGAACCGCGAGCCTTGAATCTCATACTGATCGCAAACGGGAAACTCGATTGTCTCGGCGGCGGCGCCCGTCAGATCATTGCCGTCGTCAATAACGATCTTTGTCGGGCGATCGTTGGGAGCATTGAACGGAATCAGCACTACGATTCGGCCTTCAGTCCCCACGAAGATCATTCGTTGATACGGCGCGAGCCGAGTGCTGCAAGTAAACGTTGAATGTCCCTGCGGGAAATCGAGCACCGCCGTCGTCAGCGTGTCAGTGCCAAAAATCGAGTCGCGTTCGAGCAACGTCATAACGCGCCGGGGCTCAGCTTCGTATATGAAGCGAGAGATCGTAATCGGATAACAGCCGATGTCCATTAATGCGCCGCCGCCGAGCGACAACTGGTTCCGAATGTTCGCCGGATCGGGATTGAAATAACTGAAGAAGCAGGTGATGGACCGTAACGAGCCGATTCTACCTGACTTGATCAGCCGGCGCGTCTCGAGCCATTGCGGATGTGTTCGCACCATGAACGCTTCCTGGATTCTTACTCCGGTGCGGTTGCGAACGTCTATCAGCGTTCGTGCTTCTGTCGCGTTCAAGGCGATCGGTTTTTCACAGAGAACGTGCTTACCTGCGAGCGCCGCTTTTATAGTCCACGGAACGTGCAGGTTGTTCGGGAGTGGATTGTAAATCGCTTCCACTGTTTCATCCGCCAGCAACTCTTCATAACTTCCGTAGGCATTCGGAATTTGCAGGTCGCGCGCTGCGGCCTTTGCGTGGGACAGGTCGCGTGAAGCAATGGCCGTAATCTCACACCACGGGCTGCGCTGCATCGCGGGTATGACCTTCGCGAGCGCGATCTTCGCAGTACTCAGAACTCCCCAGCGTACTTTGTCGCTCATGTTCAAAAAGCGTCAAAAACGGAACGAACTTGAAGCCTTTTCCGAAAATCCTCAACTGATATCGGGGTGCGTGAACGAAATTCCACGACCATGTCTCGCCCCGGGGCGAGGTTAAAGAAGTTGTCGGAGAAGAACCCGTCATGATCCGGCACAGCAAGATAAACGGCCTTCGCAAATTTATCAGCCGATACTTTCACGCGGAACTTGCCGCGATCTTTAGCGCCGATCACCTCCGTCGTGATCGACGGCTTTGACATTTCCAATTCTTTGAATGGCGCGAAGAAGTAGTCGTGACTGGAAACCGCTTTCCCATTCACCAGCAGCTCCGCGTACACAAACGCTTTCTTCTTGTCTGTGCTTTCAAGCAGTTCTGAAACTTCCACGTCGAAATACGAGCGGCTGGCCAGCGGCGCGATCGTGACGTCTCGTTCGAGGGCCTTCAACCTGGCGCCATCGAAGCTCAGCACCGTGACCTTGATCTTCGCCGGCACCGGATTCACTCGATCCGACACGACATAAAACTGCAAGTCGCCGTCGTGCATCGTCGGGCTGATCAGCAGATCGTTGTAAAAACGGCGCGAGTAGTACTGCAACGCCTTCCAACGTCCGAAGTAGTCGATGCTGGACCACGAAGCGACCGGCCAGCAATCGTTGATCTGCCAGTAGAGCGCGCCCATGTTGTGCGGCATGATCCGTCGCAGGTGCTCTGTGCCTAGCGCGATGCCTTCCGCTTGCAGCACCTGGCTCATGTACAGGAACGACTCGAAATCCTTCGGCTTGGGATACTCGCGCAACATGTATTCGCGAACCAGCTGATTGCCGCGCGGGTGACGTTGATGGGCCAGCATGATCGGCGACTCGATGTCGCGTTCGTTCGGCAGTGTGTAGTACTTGACCGTCTCGATGTTCGGAAACGATTGAAAGCCGTATTCGCTCATGAAACGCGGCCGCTGTTTTTCATATTCACTGAAGGGTTTTTCAGCGTGCCAAACTTCCCAGTAATGCACGTCGCCGCTGCGCTTCGAATCGGGATCGTCAGGAAGCCCGCCGTGCGGAGAGCTGGGCCAATAAGCCCGTGACGGATCGTATGCGTCACAAACTTCCTGCAACACACCGTGAAAGATCTTCACGTAGTCGTCCCACACCGACGACGGGAGTTGCTGACGCCAGCCCCAGTTTCGCCAGGCAGTTTCGACTTCATTGTTGCCGGCCCAGAGAACGATGCTCGGATGATTTCGCAGGCGTTTCACATTGTCGATCGCTTCCGCGCGAACACTGTCGAGAAACTCCTGGTTCGCCGGATACATGCTGCAAGCAAACATGAAGTCCTGCCAGATCAGGATTCCCATTTCATCGGCGAGTTCGTAGAACACGTCGCTCTCGTAAATGCCGCCGCCCCAAACGCGCAGCATGTTCATGTTGCTGTCGCGCACAGACTCCATCATGTAGCGATATTTTTCATCGGTGATGCGCGTCGGGAAACTGTCAGAAGGAATCCAGTTGCCGCCTTTCGCAAACACCGGAACTCCGTTGATCACGAACATGAAACTCTCGCCGGAGTTGTCGCGCTGACGTCGTAGTTCCAGCGTTCGCAATCCGGTGCGCGTCGATCTTTCATCAGCGACTTTGCCGTTTACGAGGGCGCGAGCGCGGAAGGTGTAGAGTGGTTGAGTGCCGAGTCCGCTGGGCCACCAGATGGACGGCTTCGCGATAGTGAAGGCGATTGAAACTTTGTTGGTTCCTTTGTTGAGTTTGACTTCCTGTTTGCCGGCGATCGATCTAGCGGTGACGTTTTCGAGCTGTACGGTCGCGGTGTCAGATCCGCTCGCTTCGATCTCAACGTTCGCCGTCACTTGCGCCTCGTCCGCGGAGAGTTTGTTGACGACAATTTGCAGATCGTTCACGCGTGCGGTGTCCCATGCCTCCAGCGAAACGGGTCGCCAGATACCGCTGGTTACGAAGCGCGGGCCCCAGTCCCAGCCGTAGTGATAGGGAGCTTTGCGCGTGAAAGGGGAAGTTTTTTCACCTTGATCGTTTGACGCCGGCAGTTGGTATTTCAGTTTGGCCATGACCGGCAGGATCTCGTTGATGGGCGAGCGGAAGAGAATTCTCAACGTGTTGTCGCCGGCCTTCAGCGCTGGTTTCGCGTTGACGCGCCAGGTGCGAAACATGTTGTCTGCATTCAGAAGCAATTTGTCGTTCAGGTATACCTCGGCATAAGTGTCGAGTCCTTCGAAGACGAGCTCAACGTTCTGGTGGTTGACGATCGACGGCGAGGCCTTGAATGTCGTCGTATATTCCCAGTTGGTCTTGCCGATCCATTGCTGCTTCTTCTCGTTGTCGCGATAAAACGGATCTTCGATCAACTTGTTCGCCAGTAGATCCGTGTGAACGCACCCGGGCACAGTTGCCTTGTGCCAATCGGCTTTTCCCGCTTCGCGGAACTGCCAGCCGGCGTCAATTTTCATGACGGTTTTGCCGGGACGCGACGTACTGCCTGCCCGTTGTCCGTTAACGACAATAACGGGAAGAAGAAGCATTATTGGACCAAGCCACCAGTAGAGTTTTGTCTTCAAGAGTGAATTCTCCCGGAGATAAAGATTTTGCTTTCTGAATTGACGCCTGATAAAGATGCCGTTTATTTTGCTCCATCTGTCAAGTAGGTCTGCAAAAACTATGAATCGAAAACAGAATCTCCTTGTCGCGCTTGCGTTATTTGTGTTTTGCGGCTCTGTGGCCCAGGTTTGTTTCGCAAACCCGCGGCCGGGGCGAAGAGTATCGTTCAATCAAGACTGGCGTTTCCAGCTTGGCGACGTGATTAGCGGACAAAATGCGGGTCTGAACGATGCACAGTGGCGGCAACTCAATCTGCCGCACGACTGGAGCGTTGAAGGCGAATTTAGCGAAAAACACCCGGCGGGCACTGGCGGCGGAGCATTGCCGGGCGGTATCGGCTGGTATCGCAAAACGTTTTCGTTGCCCGCGACTGCTCAGGGAAAGCTGGTGTTCGTCGAGTTTGATGGCGTGTATCGAAATAGCGAGGTTTGGATCAACGGGCACTATCTCGGGAAACGTCCGTACGGGTATAGCTCGTTCGCTTACGAGTTGACGCCGCACTTGTCGTACGGCTCGCAGGCGAACGTCATCGCGGTAAAAGTCGATAACTCGCAACAGCCGAATTCGCGCTGGTACTCGGGTTCCGGCATTTATCGAAACGTTTGGTTGACGACGCTCGATCCCGTTCACATCGAACATTGGGGCACGTACGTCACGACACCGGAGGTCAACGAACGCGAAGCGAAAGTAGAGGTCAAAACAAAAATTAAGAACAATTCGCAGCGCGCTGTGAACCTGACTACGACGATCCACGACGCAACCGGCACGGTCGTTGCCAAGGTTAAAGACATAGGCGTGGCAGCCAAAGGTTCTGCCCAGGAAGTGACTCAGACGTTGACGGTCGCAGCGCCAGGCCTTTGGTCTGACGAACGACCGTATCTCTACAAAGTCGTATCGAAGATGGAGCAGGGCGCGAAAGTTGTAGACGTTTATGAGACGCCGCTCGGAATTCGCACATTTCGTTTCGATATCGACAAGGGTTTCTTCCTCAACGGCAAACCCGTCAAGATCCGCGGCGTCTGCAATCATCACGATCTCGGTTCGCTGGGAGCAGCCGTTAACACTCGCGCCATCGAGCGGCAGTTGGAGATGCTGAAGGCAATGGGCGTGAACGCTATTCGCACTTCACACAATCCACCGGCGCCCGAACTGCTCGATCTTACGGACCGCATGGGTTTCATCGTGATGGACGAAGCCTTCGACGTTTGGAAAAAAGAGAAGACGAAGTTTGACTACCATCTCGATTGGGACGAGTGGCACAAACGCGATCTCGAAGACATGGTGCTGCGCG
>JAICGQ010000308.1 GCA_025923035.1 Pyrinomonadaceae bacterium
CCGATCTGCGCGGCCGCTGAAATATGTACCCGCTTTCCGACCTGCGCGCACGAGCCGACGAGCGCGTGACTATCGATCATCGTGCCCTCATCGACGTACGCGCCGGCGTTAACAAACATCGGCGGCATACAAACGACACCGGGCGCAACGTAAGCGCCGTCGCGGATTGTAGAACCACCCGGAACGATGCGAACGTTTTCTTCGATCGTCGTCGGACGAGCAGGATACGTGTCTTTGTCAAAGAACCTGAAACTCTCGCCGGTCGAGATGTCGACAATCGAGCCGATGCGAAAGCCGAGCAGTATTCCCTGCTTCACCCACGAGTTGACGATCCATTTGCCGCTCGCGTCTTTTTCCGCGGCGCGAACCTCGCCGCGATTCAGTGCGCGCTTCAAGTCTTCGAAGACCGCACGATCGCCGGCCGTAAACTCGTTGCCGCCGCGCGCGGCAATCGCCTCGATCTGTTCACGCAATGGCATGCGACGTTTCCTTCAACAGGCCCAACTCGTTCAACACCTCTCGCATGCGCGTGCGGGTCTTCTCCTGAACGGGCACCAGCGGCAGTCGCAGGTTTTCTTCCAACAGGCCCATCAACGCCATTCCCGCTTTTACTGGTCCAGGACTCGATTCGATGAAGTTTGCTTCCATCAACGGCAGCAGCCGGTAGTGAAGCTTACGCGCTTCGTCCCAGTTGCCCGCCAGGGCCAGATCGTTCAGTTGCGACATTAACGCCGGTGCTTCGTTTGAAGCGACCGAGATCAATCCTTCGCCGCCGAGCGCAATCAACGCGAGCGTCAACGAGTCGTCGCCGGAGATCACGCGAAATCCCTCCGGACGGCTGCGCAGTATCTCCATGATCTGGCTCAGATTGCCCGACGCTTCTTTGACTGCGACGATGTTCTCGACGTCGCGCGCGAGACGCAGCGTTGTTTCGGCGGCGATGTTCGATGAAGTGCGACCGGGAACGTTGTAGATCACGACGGGCAGACCATCGACCGCTTCGGCGATCGCGCGAAAGTGCGCGTAGAGTCCGTCCTGCGTTGGTTTGTTGTAGTAAGGCGCAACCGTCAACACCGCATCGACGCCGAGTTCGCGCGCAGCCTGCGAACGCTTGATGGTTACTGCCGTCGAATTGCTTCCCGTTCCGGCGATCACTTTCGCGCGGCCGCGCGCAAGTTCAACCGTCGTCCGAATCACGAACTGGTTCTCTTCTTCCGTCATCGTCACGCTTTCGCCCGTCGTGCCGCATGGCACAAGCAGACGTACGTTGCCCGCGATCTGATACTCGACCAAATCGCGCAAACGTTTCTCGTCAACGGAGCCATCGCCGGCGAAAGGAGTAACAAGGGCCGTCGCACATCCGCGCAGCCAATCGAGTTGCATTGTCATGGTGACCTCCGTTTCAGGATTGCCAATTTCCGATTGCCGATTGTTACCGCTTGTCTTTCGCGTTCTACGAACTGGCAGCCGGCAATTGGCAATCGGCAATCAGTTCATCGATCAGTTCGGCAAATTCAAACGTTCCTGTCCGTCCAACGATCCAATGCGCTGCGACCAGCGCACCCGAGGCAAAGCCCTGTCGCGAACGCGCGGTGTGCGTGAGCAGCACCTGGTCGGGCTCCGAATCAAAACCAACTCGATGTGTGCCGGGAATGTGACCTGCGCGCGTTGATGTCGTCGAAATATTGCTTTCGACATGTTCCGACACTATGTCGCGCAGCTTCAACGCCGTTCCCGACGGCGCATCTTTCTTGCGATTGTGATGGGCCTCTTCGATAAACGGTTCGTAACCTTCGACGGCGGCGAACAACTTCGCGGCGTGCTCTGTTAGCCGGTAGAAAAGATTGACGCCGATCGAGAAGTTCGCACCATAGACCAGTGCGCCGTTGTGTTCACTGACGATCTGTTTCGCTTGCGCCTCTTTGTCTTTCCAACCCGTAGTGCCTTCAACCAGCGGCACTTGCGCGCGGACAGCGGCCTCGATGTTTTTGAGCACCGCGTCGCCGGTGGTGAAATCGATCGCCGCATCGTGACCACGAAGTTTCTCGGCGAGTTCGTCGATCGTGAGATCTTTTTCGGCGCTTGACAAGACGACGCCGATCTCGTCGCCGCGCTTACGCGCTTCGGCGGCGACCATGTGGGCCATCGCGCCATTTCCGATCAACGCCAATTTCATGATTGAAGTTTGTTTGCTAGTTCCACGTAGAGATCCACCGCATCTTCCAGCTCGCGCTTCGCAATACGTTCGTGTTCCGTATGCGCGTCTAAAATCGATCCTGGACCAAGCAACAACGGCTTGCCCCAGTTCGAAAGGTACGGAACGTCCGTCGTGAAGCGCACTACACTCTCATCAAAACCGGGAATCGAAAACAGCCGCACCGGGTTGTGTGCCGACGCGTATTCGATCTCGCCCCGTCCGCCAACCGCTCGTTCTACGATTCTTTTGACCTGCTCTATATCGATCCCGAGCCGAATTTGCAATTGCGCACGCGCATGATCGGCAATGACGTTCGGGCGCGTGCCGCCGTCGAGCACGCCGATGTTGCACGTCGTCGCGCCGAAGAAGGCATCGTCAGGCCACTCCACGGCACGAATGTGATTCAGAATGTCGAGCAACTTTTCGATCGCCGACTCGCCGTATTCCGGATACGCGGAATGCGCGGCGCGTCCGGAAGCCGTGATGATCAAGCGCACCGAACCCTTGGTTCCGATCGCCATGCGGTTGTCGGTCGGTTCGCCGTTAATCAAAAACCTGCACTCGCGTGCGAGCGGATGTTTGTTCGCGGCCTGCGCGCCTTCGCTGCTGAGCTCTTCGTCGACCGTAAACAACAAACCGATCTCATTGGTGCCGCTCGCTCGCAAACGTTCGGCGGCGAAGATCTGCGCCGCGATGATTCCCTTCGCATCGCACGATCCGCGGCCGTGGATGTATTCGTCGTCTTCACGCGAACCGATGAACGGCGGCACCGTATCGATGTGCGTCGAGAAAACGATCCGGGGCGGAGCTTCAGTCGTTGCCAGAATATTAAAACGACCGGGAGCGATCTCCTGCTTCTCAATTCGGTAACGCAGATCTTCCAGGTACGTCGCGAGAAACGATCCCGCAGCCCCTTCGTCGCCCGTGAGCGATGGAATGTCGATCAATTGACGCGTCAGTTCGAATAACTTCATCCGCGTTTTCCAAAAAATTCTGCGTGCAATCTTCTCACGGCTTCTTCGACGCGTTCCTCTTCGATCGCGAACGTGAAATTAATACTCGACGCGCCTTGCGAGATCAGCGTCACATTGATGTCGCTGATGGCACTAAAAACGCGCGCTGCAATTCCCGGCGTGCCTCGCAATCCTTCGCCGACGACGCACACGATCGCGCAGCCTTTTTCGACGCCCACGATCCCGAGTTGTTCGAGTTCCGTGACGATAACGGGCAGCGCACTCGCGTCGTCGAGCGACAACGAAACGCTGACCTCCGACGTCGCCACCACGTCGACCACAGTCTTATGTCGTTCAAACACTTCGAACAGCGCCCGCAGAAAACCGTAAGCTCCGAGCATGCGCGCCGACGTGATCTGCACCGTCGTGACGCCGCTCTTGTGCGCGATCGCTTTGATCGTCCGGTCTGTGGTTTCAGTTTGTGGGCCAACCAGTGTGCCGATCTCCTCGGGCGCGCGCGAATTACAAATCCGCAGCGGTATACTGCCTTCGATCGCCGGTTGAATCGTCTTCGGGTGCAACACCTTCGCGCCGAAATAAGCGAGCTCCGACGCTTCCGCATACGACAATCGTTCGATGGTCTGCGCCTCAGGCACCACGCGCGGATCCGCGGTCAACACACCCGTAACGTCGGTCCAGATCTGGATTTCGTCTGCCGTTAATGCAGCGCCGATCAGCGCGGCGGTGTAGTCGGAACCGCCTCGTCCGAGCGTGGTCGTGGTCCCTTCCGCTGTCGATGCTATAAAGCCACCCATCACGGGAACGAACGCGTTTTCGAGTATGGGAGCCAAGACGTCGCGGGCTTTAAATAAGGTGTCGGGCATCAGCGGCAACGCACACGTGTACTCGTCGTCGGTGAGAATGCAACGACGTGCGTCGACGTGCTGTGCTTTGGTGCCCCGCTCGTTAATTACTT
The DNA here is from genome assembly GCA_025923035.1 of Pyrinomonadaceae bacterium. Classification (GTDB taxonomy): domain Bacteria; phylum Acidobacteriota; class Blastocatellia; order Pyrinomonadales; family Pyrinomonadaceae; genus PSRF01. The sequence continues at coordinate 4,127 of JAICGQ010000308.1, forward strand.
CAGCAAGGAGTTCGCTGGAGAGCATTTCGCCGTACGCCAGCACGGCGTCTTGAGTCGGACGGCGTCGCAGCGGATTGTCGGCGCTCGATCGGAGGAGCTCGTTGATCTGATGTGCGGCGTTGTCGACTTGTTTTGAAAATGCTTGCGCCGCTGCTGGTGTGAGAAGTTTTGCGGCGGTTTGGTGATGACGAGCAAACGTCGCTTCGAGAGAAGCGATTGCGGCTTCGGCGCGTCCTTCACCGGCTGCGACAGTCGCGGCGAGCAGCGCATCGGTGACACCACTCATCGCGGACACAACTACGACGGGCGCGGCTCTCTGCTGCGAGGCGACGATGCGAGCTACATTTTCGAAAGCGTGCGCGTCAGCGACCGACGTGCCGCCGAACTTCATGACTGTGGGCATAAATTCAAAGCCCACAGATTACACGGATCTGTTTCTTCTGCCTACCTAGATGTTTGCGGCGCCACGTAGCGAACGAAATCGAGGTCAATCAGCAAAAGTAGTTTGTCGACCGGGATTCGGCCGATCATCAGATTCGAGCCATTGTGATCGAGCACTGTTTCGAATCCGAGTTCCGCCAGTTTCGCTTTTATGAGTTCGTTCTTGTCGGTCAGCCATAACTGCACTTCCGCCTTTCCGTCGCGAACGAATGGGGCGATGTGTGGATTCTGCTTTTGCTGCACGCGATAGATCACGGGAAGCAAGGTCGGCTGCAACTTCGCCGCGAGACGATAGGACTTCTCTTCCTCGGGTGACCGTTGCGTCTGGTTGCCTAGCGAACCTGAAGGTCGAAGTTGGAAGTTGTTTGTACCGCTGCTACCGCCAGCACCTGCTCCGCCTGCTGAGGCTTTTACATTGCCACCCGATTTCGTAACCGGGGTCGCTTGCGGACTCGGAGCAACGCTGAAGGGGTACGCCTGGGCGGTCTGAATCGCCGCTCCACTATAAACCGTGAACAGACCGGTTGGACCAATAAAACCGTTGTTGGCCTGGTTACCACTCGTGACGAGGAAGTTGCGGTTCATACCGTCCGGCACGGCCACCGGCACGTCGATGCGACGCGGCATTCCGTTGTCGGTAACCGTTATCTCCTCGACGGCGACAAACGAAGTAAACTGCGTCATCAACCTGAACTCCATCGCGAGTTGAGTAATGGTTTGCTTCAGGTCAGGTTTCATTCTTCCCAGTTGAGCACCCATGTAGTCTTCGCTCATCAGATCGTCGATTCGCGCGCGTGCCCACAGCGGCGCCAGTACGTCGTGCAATGCCATCGTTTCAGGCAGCGTAACGGGAATCTCGCGCGTGAAGTCGCTGCCGCCCATCTTTCCTTTTAGCTTGATCGTGCCGCTGCCCGGCGCGGAATAACGTCCGGTCACTACCACTGGTTTCGCGCCGAAGACATCCGGAATGCGTTTCGGATACACGTCAGAGATCGGTAGACCACTCCAGTCGATCGAGACGTCAGTCAGCAGTGGATTGCGTATGCGTTGATGAAAACGTTGCGCGGCCGCGGAGCCGTCGTCGTTCAAGCCTACGTACTCGACTTCGCCGCGCCCGACTGCGGCCATGTTGTCGAGCAGAAAACGATTCACAGAATTGCCGATGCCGAAAGCGAAGACGCGCGCGTTCTGGTGTTTCTGTATCTCGGCGATGATCGCCATGTCGTTGCCGACGTGACCGTCAGTCATAAAACAGACGATGCGCACGTGCGACTGGCTGTCGGACGGTTCGAGAGCAGCTTTGATCGCGCCCATCATCTCTGTACCGCCGCCTCCCGCGGTGGCCGCGAGAAAATCCTGTGCTTGTCTCAGGTTGCGTTTCGTTGCACGAACGGGTTGCTCGAAGAGAATGCGCGTGTCGCCGGAAAAGGTGATGAGGTTAAACGTGTCGTCCGGATAAAGATTATCCAGCGCGAGCTTCATCGTCTCTTTGGCTATTTCGATCGGAAAGCCGGCCATCGATCCGGAGGTGTCGAG
>JAICGQ010000309.1 GCA_025923035.1 Pyrinomonadaceae bacterium
ATGCTTGCGGCGGGTACCGACGATAAGGGCAAACAGCTCGACGCTGAAGTACGCGCGTTCATGGTCTATGCGCTTGCTGAGTCAGGCGGTGTCGAAGCGACTCACGTCGACAAGATCTATGGCGAACGCGGAAATCTCCAGCCGTACGGCCGCGCGTTACTGGCCCTCACTCTATCGCTGCAAAAGGACAAACGCGCGCATGAGATCGCGAACGATATCGAACGCTCGGCACGCAACGGTGGTCAAACTGCCTACTGGCATTCGAAACGCGAGGAGCGACTCGACTTCGCCGACACCGATGAAACTGAAGGCACTGCGCTGTCGCTGAAAGCGTTGGCGCGCATCAAGCCCGAAAGCTCACTGCTGCCGCTCGTCGCACGCTGGCTCGTGTCTGACAGGACCAACAGTTACTACTGGAACTCCACGAAAGACACAGCCTTCGCGATCTACGGTCTGATCGATTACGTGAAGGCGAGCAAAGAACTCTCGCAGGCTTACGATCTCGAAGTCTACGTAAACGGCGAGAACGTATTGACGGAGCGTGTCACTGATGCGAGCGCGACACGTACGTTCGTGGTTGACCGCAAAGGCGGCGCAGTCGGCGGAGCGAACCACGTGCGTGTCGTGAAACGCGGCAAAGGAAGTCTGTATCTATCGTCGTCGGTAGAGTATTACACTACCGAAGAACAAGTGAGCGCGCGCGGCTCGGCCGATCTGAATGTCACGCGCGAGTACTACCGGCTCGCCGTGAAGGAAGAAGGTTACGAGTTGAAGTGGGCCATGACGCCTTTGACTGGCGAGATCAACTCCGGCGACCTGCTGGTCGTTAAGCTGCGCATCACGGGCAACAAAGCGCGTCACTTGATGCTGGAAGATCCGATTCCGGCGGGCGCCGAACAGCTCGAAAGCGTGGGCAACCTGAACCTTGACCACACCAGCAATGGTTGGACTGATTGGTACAGTTCGCGGGAGTTTCGCGATCGGCGCACGGTGTTCTTCCTGGATGAGTTCGACGGCGACATCACGTTCCAATATGCGATTCGTGTGCAGGTGCCTGGCGATTTTGTCGTCGCACCGGCGCGCGCTGAGCTTATGTATCGTCCGGAGGTCAATGCTAATACAGCTTCTGGAAGATTCTCTTTCCGGGATCGGTCCGCAACGAGGCACTGATTGGCATCTTGGAGGTAGCCCTGACATGTATTTGAAATCTGCAAGTGCGGTTTGGTCGGCGGTGCGAATGTTGTTTAAGAGCTGGACGATTCTGCCGCTGATCCTGGCGCTGTACGCGGCGTTGTTGCTGGCCCTTTATCTGTTTATCAGCACGCGCGAAGCAACAGTGCCGCAGTTGATCCTGACGTTCAGCGTGATGTTTGCGGCCCCGCTGCTCTTTTTCCTGTTGCAGGCGGCGAGCGTTAATTATCCGAATGGTCCATCAGGACTACTGCGCAAGGCGCTGCGTGATTGTTTCAAGTTTATGGCTGTGAGCCTGCCCGTGATTGGTCTGACGCTATTGGCGGTTTACGGTGTCAGCAAGTTGCAGGGCCGGATAACAGTCGATCCGAACACACTGCAACCGTCGTCGCCAAACACGATGACGACGCTGATCGTACTGCGTTATCTGCTGATCGGCGTGATCGCGCCGCTCGTCACGATCCAACTCTGGATCGCAACCAGCACACGCGGGCTGCGTGAGGTGATCCGCAGCCTGCGACAAACACTGGCGGACGCTTTTGCGCCGCAAGCGGTGCTGGTGTTTGCGTTTGGCTTTTTGATCTTCGCGGTCGCGCCGTACTTCCTGCTGGTCCAAACGATCCCGATCCAACGGACGTGGCTCGAGGTTTCGGTGTTTACCGCACGCGTGGTGGTGAGTGCGTTACTTGTCTTGATTGGCTGGGTCGTAACGATCGGCGCGCTTTCGATACTCAGCACGCGCACTGACGAAGAGCCCGTCGTGCAAACATGAAGCTCCGAATCGGCCTGGCTGTTTGTATTCTGCTAATCGCCCTTGCAGGCGTGCTGCTCGCAATGCGCAAGCCTGCCGCTGAACCGGTTCCTGCAACATCGAGCGCGAGCGACTCAACCGAGGAAGAAGACAAGCAACTTCAAGAAGCCGCCGAAGCGGCGCTTGGTGAACGAGACGGCGCGATCGTCGTGATGGACCTGCAAACGGGACGCATCCGCGCAGTCGTCAATCCTCGACTCGCATTTCAACAGGCCTCCCCGCCGGGCTCAACAATCAAACCATTCACCACACTCACCGCGCTCCGCGCCGGGCTCATCGACGAAAACTCGCGCACGAAATGCGGCGAACACTACCGCCGCAAAGGCGTGAACGCTGTCTGTTCGCACGAACGCAATCTGCCACCGCTGAACACCACTCAAGCGATCGCGTATTCCTGCAACTACTACTTCGCAACACTCGCCGAACGCATCAAGGAAGACGACCTGACTCGCACTCTATCCGATTTTGGTTTCGGCCGTCCCACGGGTCTTAGCAACGTTGAAGAAACAGCGGGTGTGCTGCTGCGCAGCGGTTGGGGACCGGAGAACGCGATCGGCGAAGGACGCACGCTACAAGTCACACCGATTCAACTGCTGACGGCCTACGCCGCACTCGCAAACGGCGGCCACTTGTTTCAACCTGGGATTGCCGCCAACGCAGGCTTCACACCAAAGATCATCGCCGAGGCGCCGCTCGACGCCGCAGAACGAAAGATCCTGATCGGCGGAATGTCAGGCGCGATCACCTTCGGCACGGCAGAAAAAGCAAAGCTCAATTCCCTTCCCGTTACGGTCATCGGAAAAACCGGAACGTCGCGTCCGCTCCAGGGATTTCGTTTCAACGGTTGGTTCGTGGGTCTCTCGTTTCCCTCCGACAAAATTACTGGGGGCGGAAACGCACAGCTCGGCGTCGTCGTCTTTCTGCGAAACGCGCATGGCGCCGAAGCAGCAGAACTCGCGCGCCCGATCTTCGAGGAGTTTTCACCGAGCACCGTTTCCGCGAACCGCCCGGTCGAACCTCAGCAACCGGAAGTCGCCATCCATCAGGTTAGTGAAAACGTAACCGAACGCATGCCGCTGGAAGAGTACGTCGCGCGCGTCGTGGCGACAGAAGGCAGCATGGAAACTGAACCGGAAGCACTCAAAGCGCTGGCTGTCGCCGCTCGCACCTACGCATTGAAGAACCTGAAACGCCACGCGCACGATGGTTTCGACTTTTGCAGCACGACACATTGCCAGCGATTCGAAAAAACCGAAACACGCGCCGCCGTCGTCGATGCCGTAAAGACAACTGCGGGAATCGTCTTACGCGATGAAGAAGGACAGATCGTCGACTCCTATTTCGGCGCTTCGTGCGGCGGCATGACCGCCAACATCCGAACTCTGTGGGGTACGAATTCGCCGCCGTACCTGCAAGGAGTTCGCGACGACTTCTGCAGCTCTGAGTCTCACAGCCGCTGGACTGACACGATTAGCGCCGATCGCATGTCAAAAGCTCTGCGCAGCGATCCTCGGACAGACGTCGGCGAAACGATTCGTAACGTGTCGGTCGAGCGCTACGACGCAACCGGCCGCGCCGAACTGGTCTCAATTGCCGGCGATCGCAGACGCGTAGTTAACGGCTGGGATTTCAAACTGATCGTCGGCCGGGCGCTCGGGTGGAGCCTGCTGAAGAGTTCGCGTTTTACGGTGTCACGTTCCGGATCGGGATTTGTATTTCGCGGCAGTGGTTTCGGACACGGCCTCGGTTTGTGTCAGGAGGGCGCGCACGTGATGGCCCAACGCGGATTCACTCATCGACAGATTCTTGCGAAGTACTTTCCCGGCACGAACCTGGGCTCACGCGCGATTCCCGTCAGCACGAACCGGTCGTTGCGCAGCGAACACTTCAAAGTCACATTTCCCAAAAACCTGGACAATAGCGAAGCGACCGCGTTGCTCAGCCTGCTCGAGTCCACTCGCACGCAACTCCTGCGGCGCGCCGGCGCGAAAGCTTCTCTGCCGGTGCTCGACGTTGTCGTTAACGAAACGACCGGCGACTTCACCGGTCGCACCGGATTGCCGCCCTGGGCCGCTGCCGCCACTAAAAACAATCGAATCGAGTTACAACCGCTGTCGCTGCTGAAGCAACGAAGAATTCTGGAAACTACGCTCCGCCACGAACTCGTACATGTGATAGTCGACTCGATGGGTGGCGGCCAAACGCCTCGTTGGCTGACGGAAGGACTGGCGCTTTACGTGGCAGGCGAAGGGGCGATGCTGGCGCCGTCACGTGACAGTAAGCCGCTGCCGCTTGACACAATCGATCAGAAGCTCGGCGCGGCGAAGACTGCGGCCGAGATGCAAGCCGCTTATGCCGCCGCGTTCAAGATAGTGAATGAACTTGTCCGCCTCGAGGGCGAGAACAGGGTCTGGAAACGCGTTGCTGAGCGAAACTATTCGGTTCCTTCTGTGCTAAGGTGATTACGCAATGAACCTCAAACTCCCGACTTCAATCTTTTGCTCGTTGATGATCGTAATCGCCATTTCAATGTCTGCCGCCGCCCAGCAAAAGCGGCAGACGCCCGCAAGAACCCAACCTCAAGCCGCACCCACGCCGGCACCAACGCCGCCGCCAACATTCGACACACTGATCGCCGCAGACACTTACCGGGTTTACGGCGAAGTCAGATCCGTGGGCCAACTGATCAGATCGAATTCAGTCAATGAACTCCTCGAACCGATCCTCAAACTCGCCGCACCACCAAAAGAACTCAGAACGGTCATCAAATGGCTCAACCTTCATGCCGACGACGTGATGTCGTCGCGCATGCTCATCGCATCGTGGTCGTCAGCGCAGGGCTTTCCCGAGACAGTCATCGCCATCGAATTCGCTTCGCCTGCGGAGGCAATCAAGTTTCAGCAACAACTAACGGCGTTCCTTCCGCGAGTCATGCCGGCCACTTCGAAGGCCCCGGGTGAACCTGCGAAACCCGCAACGGCGGAACCGCCGCCGTACCACATTCAATCCGCCGGCTCGCTGCTGATTATTTCCCCCAAGCCGTTCGACGTCGCGAAGCTTCGTCCGGCGGGAAGCAAGTTGCTTTCGGAAGACGCGAACTTCCGTGTCGCCCGCAACCGCTTAAATACGGAAGCGATTTTTGTATACGTTGACGTCAGCGCGGTTGAGCGAGAGGAAGCAGAGCGAGACAAGAAAGCTGAAGCGGAGTTCCAGAAATCTGTCGCTGAAAGGGCGGCCAATCCCGAATCCGCTGAACCGGAACCCAAAGTCGAATTGAGTGTGCCTGAGGCGGGACTGCTACCTGAAGAGATAGAAGAGCAAAAGGTTTTACACGACGCGCCGTCTGCGAATCCACCGGTGCAAAAGCCGCCTTCACCGTTGGAACTGCTGTCGCAGCTATCCATGTCGATGGCCTTTATGGGCTACGAGGGAAAATGGCCCGAGGCGTTTGGCATCGGCATTTCTCTCGAGGGCGACTCGTTTGACGTGCGCGCACTGCTGGTGAATGCACCCGGCCGGAAAACGGATGCCGTGCCATTCCTGCCGCTGCTGGCTATGGGTCCGGCCGTCGTTCCCGAAGCGCCGAACATTCTGCCGGCCGACACGGAAATGCTTGTGGCGATGTCGCTGGATATGACTCAGATCTATGCGATGGTTGCCGAGCCGCGACCAATGATCCGCGGGCATGGTCTGCCTCAGGTGCCAAAGGGTGAGGAGGTTGCCGCGATCGAGTCGCCGTTTGCCGCGCTGGAACGACAACTCAATATCAAGCTTAAAGACGAACTCCTACCGCTAATCGGCTCCGAGATCGTGGTGAGCGTGCCGATGAACACAGTCGGTATGTTTGACCCGCCGAAATCGCCGCCGCCCGTGATAACACCAACTCCGTCGCCGTCTCCTTCACCATCGCCGGAGTCGTCGTCGTCCGCTCAGTATGATGTGAAAGCAGTTGGAGTTGTGGAAGATTCGTCAGCCCCCGCACCCGCGATCGTCGTTGCCATTTCGTTGAAAGACAAAGAGGGCATGCGGGCGTTTCTGCCGAAGCTGATTGAAGGATTCGCGTTCAAAGGAGCGAGCGCGTTGGCGCAAACTGAG
>JAICGQ010000310.1 GCA_025923035.1 Pyrinomonadaceae bacterium
AAAAGGCGAGTTTGTCAACCTCAGTGAGGAACTGACCGACGACGCCGTGTCGATTGAAGATATCGACGAAGTTTTACAAACCCTCGAAAGAGCGACCAGTAGTGAAGCTGAAATCGAGGAGCCTTTGATCGAGGAGTCGTCGTCTGTTGTCGAGTCGGATGAATCCATGAGCGAAGAGGTCGAGCTCGACCTTTCCGCCGGGGAAATGGACAAGACTTCAGACCCAATCCGTGTCTACATGCGGGAAATGGGTGTAGTGCCGCTGCTCACCCGCGAACAGGAAGTATCGATCGCGAAGCGAATCGAGCGCGGACAGAAGCGCGCTGAAAAAGCGATTGCCCGTTCGCCGATCGCAGTCGTCGAACTTTTCCGGATCGGTGATGAGCTGGCGGAAGGAAAGCTCAACATTCGCGACGTCGTCGCTTTCTCGGATCAAATGGAGACCGAGGAACACGAAGATCGCAGCGAAGAGTATTTGCAGTGGACTATCGAAGGGCTGCAGAACATCCGCGGGCTGTACAAGCGGGTGCTGAAGGAGTTTGAGCGTTTTGTCGACGAGCAGAAAATCTCGCGCGGCAAGCGCTCGAAGAAGTTGTTGCGGTACCGCCGGAAAGTTGCACGAACCCGGCTCGAAATCGCGCAGGAGATTCGCGGACTCCATCTTAAAGAAGCGGCCCGGCAGCGTTTGATCGCTGCGATCGGCGCCGTTCACAAAGAGGTCCGCACCCTCGAACGCGAGATCGAATCGTATACCGAGAAACTCAAACGAAAAGGATTGAAGGCTGACAAGCAGAAGGAATTCCGGAAGCATGTCGCCACCGCCAGAAAGCGGCTGAAAGAGATCGAAGTCGAACATCACCTGACGCCGTTGGAGATCAAGCGATCGCACCAGATGATCGCTGTCAGCGAAGCCCAAACGGCGCAGGCCAAACACGAGTTGACCGAAGCTAACCTTCGTCTCGTTGTTTCAATCGCGAAGAAGTATCAAAACCGCGGGTTGCAGTTCCTCGATCTGATTCAGGAAGGGAACCTGGGTTTGATGAAGGGCGTCGACAAGTTTGATTGGCGACGCGGTTACAAGTTTTCAACCTACGCGACCTGGTGGATTCGCCAGGCAATCACGCGTGCGATCGCCGACCAGGCGCGTACAATTCGCATCCCGGTCCACATGATCGAGGTGATCAACAAACTCAAGAACACCTCGCGTGAACTGGTGCGCGAACTCGGTCGCGAACCTACGACTGAAGAGATCGCCAAGAAGATGGACACCTCCGTCGACAAAGTGCGCAAGGCGCGTAAGTTGATGCAGGATCCGATTTCTTTGGAAACGCCGATTGGCGAGAACGGTGATTCGCAGTTGGGCGACCTGATCGAAGACAAGTCTAGCGAGAGCCCGGCGGCGCGAGTGATTACGTCGAACCTGCGAGAGATCGCCGGCGACGTGTTGCAAACTTTGAGTCCGCGCGAAGAGCGCGTGATCCGTTTGCGGTTTGGTCTCGATAACGGCGGGCACGAACGGACGCTGGAAGAAGTGGGCCAGAACTTCAACGTGACGCGCGAGCGCATTAGACAAATCGAAGCGAAAGCGTTACGTAAACTGCGTCATCCATCGCGAGCGCGGCTGTTGAAGAATTTCCTCGAAGGCGAAGGCAGCTAACGAGGGTTAACTAATTCAGAAAGATTCAGACTAGGAGCGATTGAAACATGAGTGAATTTGTTAAGGAAGTGAGCGATAGCTCGTTTGAAAAGGACGTATTGGGTTCCAGCAAGCCGGTGCTGGTGGATTTCTGGGCACAATGGTGCACGCCCTGCCGCATGCTGGCGCCGACGGTTGAAGCTGTCGCTCAGCAGTATTCCGAGTCGGCTAACGTCGTGAAGCTGAACGTGGACGACAACCCCTCGACCGCCCAGCGGTACGGCATCAAGGGTATCCCGACCCTGATCCTGTTCCGCGAAGGTAAAGAAGTCGAGCGCGTCGTCGGCGCGACCAGCAAAGAGTCGATCACTCGAATGATCGAGAAGTACACGACCGCAGTCGCGTAGCGAGAATCAATCGCGGCTAGCCGCTGCAATTGCCAACCGAAGGCCGGGCGGTCACGCGTCCGGCCTTTTTGTTTTTGTCAACATCCGTGGGAAAATGCGGCCACCTATGGAGCACGCGAAACCTCAACGGCTCATTGTCGGTATAACCGGTGCGACCGGGACGATCTTCGGCCTGCGCGTCCTGCAGATGCTGCATGGTTCAGGGGTGGAGACGCACCTGGTTGTGAGTAAGTGGGCGGCGAGGACGCTTGCGCATGAGACGCCATATTCACTCAAAGAAATTCAGGCACTTGCGACGCAGAGTTACGGCAGTGGCGATCAGGGTGCGGCGATATCGAGTGGATCGTTTGTTACGCTCGGAATGGTGATCGCGCCGTGCAGCATGCGCACGCTCGCAGCGATCGCGCATGGACTCGGCGACAATCTGATTCATCGCGCCGCCGACGTGGTTCTGAAAGAGCGTCGCAAACTGGTGCTCGTCGTCCGCGAGTCGCCGTTCAACGAAATACATCTAGAAAACATGTTGAAGCTGGCGCGCATGGGAGTGGTGATTCTTCCACCCGTGCCTGCTTTTTATAATCATCCGCAAAGTCTCGACGACATGGTCAATCACATCGCGATGCGCGTGGTCGACCAGTTTGATATTCATCTCGACGTGATGAATCGCTGGGACGGCGTGCTGCAACACGGATTAAAAGAACCGTAAAGACACAAGGAGGGAAGTCGTGGGAGAGATGATTGAATTTCCGGTGAGCGGCGGCAGCATTGATGGTTACGAAGCAGTCCCGCAACAGGGCGGTGGTCCAGGCGTGGTCGTGATTCAGGAGTGGTGGGGACTGGTGGACCACATCAAAGACATTTGCGACCGGTTCGCCGCCGCAGGTTTCGTCGCCCTTGCTCCCGATCTCTTTCACGGCAAGACGACCAGGTCGCCTGACGAAGCCGGCAAGATGATGATGGCGCTGCGCATCGACGAAGCTGAAAAAGAGCTTGAAGGCGCGGTCGAGTATTTACTCAAACACGATGCCGTAACGAGCAACAAGATCGGCGTTGTCGGTTTCTGCATGGGCGGCGCCTTGTCGTTGTACACGGCGACGAAGAACCCTAACGTTGGCGCGTCTGTCGTCTTTTATGGTGGACATCCAAACGTCAAACCCGATCTTCCGAACCTGCACGCGCCGGTGCTGGGTCTATACGCTGAGAAAGACGGTTTTGTGACGCCGCAATCAGTACGAGAGCTCGAGAGCAAGTTGAACGCGCTCGGAAAAACTTTCGACGCGCACATCTATCCGGGCACGGATCACGCCTTCTTCAACGATTCGCGTCCCGAGGTTTACAACGAGGAAGCCGCTGCCGATGCGTGGCAGCGCACAACTGATTTCCTACACAAGCATCTTGGTGAAGAGTTAGTAAAACACGGATCTGTTTGATCCGTGAGTTCTGATCGTCTCAATACACAACTAGAAAAAGGAAAACCCCTTTATGACTACCTCTGCGTGCGCTCGTGCACTGCTCTTGATGTCATTGTTAGTTGTTTGTTTGGATAACGTTGCGGGACAGCAGCCATCACCTTCTCCGTCACCGTCAGCAGCACCATCCGTATCACCATCGCCATCGCCGACACCCGATGCCTCGCCAACGCCGCGCGATCCAATGTCGACACCGACATTCAACGGCTTGCGCCTGCGCTCGATTGGACCAGCGTTCACTTCCGGACGCATCAGCGGTTTCGCGATCGATCCCCACAACTGGACGCGCTATTACGTCGCAGTTGCCTCGGGCGGCGTGTGGAAAACGACTAACGCGGGCGTCACGTGGACTCCGATCTTCGACAACGAAGCGTCGTACTCGATCGGCGCCATCGCCGTCGATCCGAAGAACTTTCTGACGGTGTGGGTCGGCACCGGCGAGAACAACAGCCAGCGCAGCGTCTCGTACGGCAGTGGACTTTACAAGTCGGAAGACGGTGGCCGCTCGTGGCGAAACGTCGGTCTGAAAACGTCCGAACACATTGGTCGCATCGCGATCGATCCGAAGGATTCGAACATCGTCTACGTTGCGGCGCAGGGACCACTGTGGGGGCCCGGCGGCGATCGCGGTTTGTTCAAAACTACGGACGGCGGTAAGACCTGGAAGAACATTCTCAACATCAGCGAACACACCGGCGTCACCGACGTCGAGATCGATCCAAACGATCCGAACACGATCTACTGTGCTGCCTATCAACGACGCCGCCACATGTGGACGCTGATCAACGGTGGTCCGGAAAGCGCGATCTATAAGTCGACTGACGCCGGCGCGACGTGGAACAAGTTGCGCGCCGGCTTGCCCACCGTCGAACTCGGGCGCATCGGTCTCGCGATCTCGCCTGTCGATTCGAATGTGATCTACGCGACAGTCGAAGCTGCGGATCGTCGCGGCGGAATCTTCCGCTCGAGCGATCGCGGCAGTAGCTGGGAACGGCGGAATGAATTCGACTCGACGGCGATGTATTACTCGCACGTAGTGGCCGATCCGAAGGAAGTCGATCGTATCTACGTGATGAACGTCTTTTTGATGGTGTCTGACGACGGTGGCCGCACTTTGCGACGACTGGGTGAGCGAAACAAGCACGTCGATAATCACGACATCTGGATCAATCCGAGCAACACCGATCATTATCTCGTCGGCGGCGACGGCGGCATCTATGAGAGCTTCGATCGCGGCGTTCACTGGGATTTCAAACAGAACCTTCCAGTCACACAGTTCTACGACATCACGACAGACAATGCGAAGCCGTTCTACAACGTCTACGGCGGCACGCAGGACAACTTTAGTTTCGGTGGTCCATCACGCACACGCAGTGCGTCGGGTATCACAAACCCTGATTGGTTTGTCACCAACGGCGGCGACGGTTTTCGTTCGCAGGTTGATCCGGAAGATCCGAATACGATCTACTCCGAATCTCAGAACGGCGGACTCGTCCGTTTCGACAAACGCACCGGCGAACGCATCTCGATCCAACCGCAGCCCGGCCGCGGCGAGGCTCCGCTTCGCTGGAACTGGGATTCGCCTTTCATCATTAGTCCACACCTGCGCACACGACTCTATTTCGCTGCCGACAGGCTGTTCAAGAGTGACGATCGCGGCGATACGTGGACGATGATCAGCGGTCAACTCTCGCGCGATCTCGATCGCGATAAGTTGCCGGTGATGGGCAAGGTTTGGGGGATCGACGCCGTTGCCAAAAACGCGTCGACAGCATTTTTCGGAAACGCTTCCGCGCTCGCCGAGTCGCCGAAGAAAGAGGGACTGATTTACGTCGGCACGGACGATGGCCTGGTCCAGGTCACGGAAGATGGCGGTAAGAACTGGCGCAAGATCGACAAGTTTCCGGGCGTGGCGGACATGGCTTACGTCAGCCGCATCATCGCCTCGAATCACGACGCGAACACCGCGTATGTCAGTTTCGACAATCATCAGAACAACGACTTCAAGCCGTATTTGCTGAAGACGACTGATGCGGGGCGGACGTGGACGTCGTTGAGCGCGAACCTGCCGAAGAATGGACCAGTGCTCGCGATTGCGGAGGATCACGTCAATCCGAGTTTGTTGTTTACGGGAACGGAATTCGGTTTGTGGTTCTCGATCGACGGCGGCGCGAAGTGGATTCAGTTGAAGGGCGGCCTGCCGACGATCGCAGTGCGCGATCTCAACATTCAGAAACGCGAGAACGATCTCGTCGTCGGCACGTTCGGACGCGGCATTTACATCCTCGACAACTACACGCCGTTACGTTTAGTGAAACCGGAAATGCTGCGCCAGGAGGCCGTTGTGTTTCCGATGAAGGACGCGTTGATGTACATCCAGTCGCAACCGCTCGGCGGACGCGGCAAGAGCTTCCAGGGCGAGCGCTATTACACCGCCGACAACCCGCCGTTTGGCGCCACCGTGACGTGGTATCTGAAGGACGCGATCAAGACGCGCAAGGAAAAACGTCAGGAAGCGGAGAAGGAAGCGGAACGAAAGAACGCACCCGTGGCCTGGCCAACACGCGAACAACTGCGCGCT
>JAICGQ010000311.1 GCA_025923035.1 Pyrinomonadaceae bacterium
GACAAACGCTTCGCAAGGTCTTCGAAGACGGCGACTTGATGGCGAAAGTCCAAACCGCAATGGAGAAGGCGCACTACACGACCGAACTCAACACCGACGAAGAGCACGGGCTGTGGGAGATTGAAACTGTCGCTGCCTCGGGCGCCGACATCGTGATCGACTGGAACCTGGCGAGCTACGTCGAGTTTCAAAAGGCGGTCGAGCTGTTCATGACGCTCGAAGATACGCTCGCCGGTCCGTTCATCTCCGGTGAGAACGGCGGCAGCGAGGAAGTGCCGACGCGTGAAGCGCTACTCGACAAGGTGCTGGCGGCGGCGAAGAAGGACCTCTCGATTCAACGTTACAAAGGTCTGGGTGAGATGAATCCGGAGCAGCTTTGGGAAACGACGATGAACCCCGAGAAGCGCACGCTGCTCGAAGTCCGTATCGATGATGCGATCGAGACTGACTCGATATTCACCGTGCTGATGGGCGACGCCGTCGAGCCGCGGCGCAAGTTCATCGAAGACAACGCGCTCGACGTGAGGAATCTGGACGTTTAAGGTTTAGTCAGTAGTCCGTGGTCAGTTGGTGTAATCGCCCCGACAAACAACTGACCACTGACTACTCACGGTATCTTTCAACCTTAAACCGCGAGAGCTTGACCGGCGTTTCAGCCGAAATGCCGGCTTTTCTTTTTGCGATCTCAACCTGCTGTTGCGCTGTGTCGACTCCCGGTATGTCCGGCAGCAACAAACCTCTTCGCGACTCGCTTTCATCCTCGACTATCACCCCGTAGACAGACGGATCGAGTTCGTCCATCACGGCCGGTTCAGCCGGAAGCAAGACGTCGACGGAATAGACCAGATCCGCCAGCTCGCTTTCGCGCACCGCATCGAACCGCGGATCGCTCGTCGCGGCGCTGATGGCGTTCGCGACGATCTCCTGGGCCAACGTGTCTTTCGACGGTTCGATTGTTCCGATGCAGCCGCGGAGCTCACCGTCGTGTGTCTTCAAGCAGACGAAACAAGGCGCGCGCGCCGTCAGCAATCCTTCGTGCGAGACGAACGGATCGAGAATCTCCCCCGTCCGCGTAAACGTTTCGACCGCGTTGCGAGCTAGCGCAGGCAAATCGTCCGGAGAATCGCCGCGTGCTTCGGGCGCATTCGTCAACTGCGCCACCAGATAGCCGACGCCGAACGGAGCTTCATAACTCATGACGTCGCAGCTTAACGGCACTTCCGCTGCGGCGCCGATCGCGACGAGCATCGATCGATACCCACATTCGCCGGCGAGCCGTCGCAACCCGTGATCGATTTCTACGATCCGTTCCGGCTCGTTTGCACGTAACGCTTTCACGACCTCTTCGTCGAAAAAGTGCGCCGACGGATTGTACCCGGCGGGCGCTTCGGGTTTGAGTCGATGACTCAAGTCGCCGCTCGCGACGAAAGCCACGCGCCGTCCGAGTTGGTCCACCGCTTTCGCAATGCATGATCCGAAGCGAAGATGATCGTGGTTCGACAAGAAACTGTACCCGAGCGCGACGACCTGCCCCTGCCAACCATTTCGCAGCAGGAAATAGAGCGGCACCGCCGTGCCGTGGTCCAGCACCTCATCAGCCAGCAGCGAAACTTTGTATTTCTCAGACGCAGCGGAACGCGTGATCGCCGTCAACAATTCTTCATCGACACGCAGTGCAAACTCGGTACCTGGCGCATGAAAGTTCGAGAAATCGCCAAATACTTCCGGTCCCTGGTAAGCGACGAACGAATCGACTTCGAGACGCGCGTGGGGCGAGATCACAATCACTGACTCAGCGCCCGATTCGATAAGGCGCTTCGTAAACTGTCCCATTGCATCGATTGACGAGCGCACCCCCGCGATAGACTCGCGTCCAACCTCAGGCACCATGATTGGCGGATGGGGCGCAATGCCGGAAAACACAAGAAAGCGTTGGTTGGTCATTGCTGGGCTTTCGCGGTTTGTAGGGAACGGCTGGTATTCTATCTTCATCTGTGTCACTAATGAAACCTTTTGACGCGTTAATCATCGGCGCGGGCCCGGCGGGCTCGTTCGCCGCGGAGTTGTTGGCGAAAGGCGGCGCGAAGGTTGCGCTGTTTGATGGTCGCCCGGAAGGCACGCCGAAAGCATGCGGCGGTGGCGTTACGGCGAAGGCATTGAAAGCCTGGCCTCAACTCCTCAACGCCGCGGGGCGCACGATCAGCGATCTCGATCTCTACTCACCCTCAGGCAAAAAACTACACCTGGCCCTTGACGAACCGTTCGCGATCTACTCGCGCGTCGTCTTCGATTCGTACCTGCGCGATCGTGCTCGGGACGCCGGTGCGCAGATCATTTCGGAAAAGATCTCGGCGCGAAAAGCAAAGCGCGTCGACCAGGGATGGCGACTGCAGAACGACAACGGTTCCGAGTGGACCGGCGCGATTCTTGCCGGTGCCGACGGCGCCAACAGCGGAATCGCAAAGATGCTTGCTGGTCCATTGCCCCCGTCGGACATGGAAGTTGCCTTTGGTTATCGCGCGCCGTTGCCGGCGAGTGAAATTGCGCCGACGGTAGTCGCGTTTCTGCCGCGTTGGATCGGTTACGCGTGGGCGTTTCCTCGTCCGGATCACATCTCGTTCGGCATCGCCACCACGCAGGACGCATTCGAACATGAACCACTCGACGATCTACTTTGGCGCTTCATGGTCGGTTACTACCAGCAATGCGAGGGCGCAAAAGTTCGCTTCTGGGGAGATGAAAAAGAAACGAACGACGCGATCCGCGTGCGCAAGCACTTGAACGACACGGCGGAACGTTATGCCGCGCGCATCCCCGGCCTTTCTGCGAAGACGTGGGACAACCGAAAAGTGTGCGGCGACGACTGGGCCTTACTCGGCGACGCAGCCGGCTTTGCGGATCCGGTGACCGGGGAAGGAATCTACTACGCGTTACGTTCAGCGGAGTTATTTGCTGAAGCCTACTTGAACGGAAACCCGCAAACTTACGAGACGCGCTGGCGTGAAGACTTCGGCGGCGACCTGAGCCGCGCAGCACAAATGCGACGCCGTTTTTACGGCAACTTCTGGGGCGCGCCGTTCACCGAGCGGATGATCGAATTCGCGCGTGGCCATCGCGGCGTAAAGCGTGTGTTAGGCGATCTCGTAGCGGGTGAACAGGGTTATGTCGACTTAAAGAAAAAGCTCATGAAGAGCGCCTTTCGTCCCGTGTGAAATGATGATGAGAGTATTTTTTCCAATCTGTATTTCTTTGCTTGCTGTCGCGCAGGCTTTGGGACAATCCGTGCAGCAGCCGCCCGAGGTTCTCGAAGCTTATCGCGTGTGTAACGAGTTCCAGCGACTGCTCGCGGAGAACCTCGATTTCGATCGCGCGTTTGAGGCGACGTTTACAAAAGATCCGGAGAAGCGACGAGCAATTGCGATCGCGGAGGGCGAGTTTGGCGGTGTCGATGTTTCCAAGGTTGATGATGCTACGCTGATTGGGATCTACAAAACGCAGGCGCAGTTCATTGTTTTGATCGCGCCCATGGTCCCTGCCAGCGGCGGTGACAACAAGGCAGTGGTCTTTCCTCCGCATATTGAAGAAATGTTCAAGCGGCCGCTGCCGAAGGAAAGTCTGCAGTCTTACCTGGTCCAACTCAAGCAGGACCTCGCGGTGTTTCGCGCGCATTTCGACAAGCTTGCAGAAACCAACCAGTTGGTAGCGGACAGAATTCGCGAGCTGAAAAAAGGACTCAGGGAACCGATCACGCCGCCGGATCACGTCGTGAAGACGTTGACGGCTTACAGCCACGGACACGTCCTGCCTTCGAAAGCGGAGTATTACCAGATTGGAAACTATTCAGTGATTCGCGAAGGCGGCGAGATGAGGCTGATCCGTTTCAGGCTCTTCGACATCCGCTGGTAGATTCAAGGCGCGAGCCGCTTGATGGACCACGTGCCGTCTGACGTGAGTTCGTAAAGTATGCGATCGTGCAGCCGTCCTAACCGGCTTTTCCAGAACTCGATCTTGTCCGGACGCAAACGATAACCGCCCCAGTGTCCCGGACATTCGATCTCCCGATCGCGATAGTAATCTTCCAACTCCTGCGCCCGTTGTTCGAGCACTTCGCGTCCGGCGATGACGCTACTCTGCGGCGAAGCCCACGCTCCGATCTGACTCTCGCGTGGCCGAGTCTGAAAATACTCCTGCGACTCCTCAGCCGGCGTTCTCTCAACCTTTCCTTCGATGCGCACCTGCCGATCGAGCGGGTTCCAATAAAACACGAGCGCAGCGTACGGATTGCTTTCGAGTTGCGCCGCTTTCGCGCTGTGATAGTTGGTGAAGAAAACGAAACCTTCTTCGTCGACCTGCTTCAACAACACCATGCGTGCTGATGGTCGACCTTCGGGAGTCGCCGTAGCGAGCGTCATCGCTTCGGGCATCGGCAGTTTCGCGGTCACGGCGTCATCGAACCATAGTTGAAACTGTCTGATTGGATCGCGTTCAACTCGTCTTTCGTCGAGAGTTTCTACAATCGTGGTATCAGTCGTCATGCTCGTGGTTGGCCGCGAACGGTGCGAGCCGTTCGCGCAGTTCAGCCGGAAGCGGAACGGTTTTAAACGTCTCTTGATCGACGACCGCGAGAACGAAATGTGCCGTTGCTATCAATTCCTCCTCGTCCTTACGCCGCACTTCGAAATTGAGTCGCATCGATCTTGCGCCGAAGCGTTTCACAAAAACGCTCACTTCCAACAGGTCATCGAGTCGCGCGGCACGTTTGAAATCGCATTCGAGATGCACACGCGGCAGCCAGATCCCCAACTCGTCAAACATCACGCCGTATTGCAGACCAACTTCGCGAAACAGTTCGGTCTCGGCGTATTCAAAGAAGCGAATATATGCGCCGTAGAAAATGATGCGCGCGGCGTCGACGTCGCCCCACCGTACACGTTCCTCGATCGTGAATTTCTTGTGGCTCGACATCGAGATCAAGCAAACACTCTGTCAAGAAACTTTACTAACGCAAAGTTGAAATGTTCCGTCTGTTCGAGGTTCGAAACGTGACCCGCATTCTCGAGCACTACCAAATGCGACGTGGCAATCTTCGAGTGCATCTTTTCGCTGTCAGCCACGGGCGTGATCGCGTCTTCACGTCCGACGAGAATCATCGCCGGCACGCGGATCGTCGAAATGAACTCACTCAAATCTTCACGTTCAGCCATACCCAGCAAAGCTGAGGCCGCGCCTTGTGGCTTCGTTTTTAACATCATGTCGCGAACGCGTTTCACGACCTCGGGCCGTTTGCTGACGGTTTCAGGCGTGAGCAACTTGGGCAGCATCGAGTCGGCGATGCCGGCCATGCCTTCGTTCATCGCCTTTTCGGCTTGCTGCACTCGCGTTTGTTTTGCTTCTTCGGTGTCGGCCTGCGCGCGCGTGTCAGCAAGGACCAACGCCTTCACGCGCGAAGGAAACTGTTTCACGAAAGCCAAAGCAACATAGCCACCCATCGACAAACCGGCAATTACTGCCTTGTCGATCCCGAGGTGGTCCATGAGTTTGCCAACATCCTGGGCCAGGCGGTTCATCGTCGCGGGACCTTCGGAAGCTTCGCTCTCCCCAAAGCCGCGCAGGTCAGGCGTCACGACGCGAAACCTGCTGGTCAGCGCTTCCATTTGCTCGGTCCAAAGTGAACGATTGAATGGATACCCGTGTATGAAGACGATCGCGGGGCCAATGCCGGCGTCGTCGTAGGCCATCTGAATATCGTCGATGCGTGTTGTTGTCATGCGTTCAGAAGTCTCTGCGCGCCGCGCGCGCCACAACCGAAATCAACTCCGTCAACTCCACCGGCTTCGCCAGGTAGATCTGAAAACCCGACGACAGCGCTTTCTCGCGATCCTCTTCCTTCGCGTACGCCGTAATTGCGACCGCCGGAATGCTGTCGGATTCGCCGGCTTCCAGCGAGCGGATCTTCTCGATCAATCCGTAGCCGTCCTCGTCAGGCATCGCAATGTCTGACACGAGTACGTCGGGCCGCCGCCGCCGGATCGCCTTAATGGCTTCACCAGCAGAAGATACAGCAGTCACAGTGGCCTGTCTTCTGGTCAA
>JAICGQ010000312.1 GCA_025923035.1 Pyrinomonadaceae bacterium
CCTGCGCCGTTGCCCGGACCAGACTTGATTGCCGCGAGCGACCTGGTGATAAGCGCCGGCGGCACGATCAACCGCGAGGCGGCGGCGTTGGGTGTGCCGGCGGCGAGTATCTATGCGGGCAAGTGGGCCGCGGTTGACGAGGGATTGGTGAATGAAGGCAGACTACGGCGCATTTCAAACGCCACGGATTTACATCAATTGCGCATCGAGAAAAAACGAGCGACAAATCCGCGTAAATTGTCGAACGTAGTAAATGAAATCGTGCAATTCATTCTCGAGTAATGCGAGCTGAACGAGAGCGACAACGATTTTTCGACGCGAGATCGGTCCGCGTGCCCGGCCGAGCGCCGCGCTGGATCGTGCCCACCGTGAAGGTCGCGCTCGTCATCGCCGACGCGTTTGCGGTTGCGTTTTCGTTCATTGCTGCTTTCACGCTGCGCCAGGGCGCTTCGGCTTTCGCGGCCGACGGAGGCCTCGCGTGGAGCGAAGCGTTTGCACCGTATGGCGCGTTGATGTTGTTCGTCGTGGGCATTCGACTGTTGAGTTTTCGTTACTGCGATCTGTATCGCGTGCGCGGCGAGTTTTCGTTTGTCGACGACGCCATGCACATCTTCAAAGCAACGGCGATCGGATCTTTGTTGATAGTCGCGGCAGCTTTTCTGTACCGCGGCGGATTTGAGTTTCGCGCTTTCTCGTACTCACGCAGCGTCTTCGTCGTAGATTTCCTGCTCGTGCTGTTGAGCGTGGGACTGATCAGGTTGATCATTCGATCGGTCCAGACGTTTGTTCGCAGTCGTCAGATCAACCTGATTCCGACACTCGTCGTCGGACGCGGTCATGAATCGTCGTTGTTCATTCGCGAGATGCGCGAACGGCCCGCGTTGGGTTATCGCGTGATCGGCGTGGTAGATACGAAGCTTGGTGAGGCGAACCAAAGCGACAGCTACGAAGGCGTGCCCGTAGTCGGCACCTTGCAGGAACTGCCCGAAGCGATTCGCGACTCGGGCGCCAACGAAGTGATCATCGCGGACAGCGAGGTGAACGGGGATGCGCTGTTTGAAGTCATGATGCGATGCGGGCGACGACGCGGGGTGGAGTTTCGCATCGCGCCAAGTTTGTTCAACTGCCTGCCGCGCAAGACGGAAATCGATCAGATTGGCGTGCTGCCGATGATTCGCTTGTTTCGTGAACCGTTGTCGAGCAGCGCACGGATCTTGAAACGTACTTCCGATCTGATCATCTCGGCACTCGCGGTCGCACTGCTGCTGCCGCTTTGGCTGCTGATCGCTGTGCTTATCAAACTCGACTCGAAAGGCCCCGTGTTCTACACGCAGGAACGCGTCGGCATGGACGGTCGACTATTCCTGCTCTACAAGTTTCGCACGATGGTTGCGAACGCCGATTCCGAACTGCATCGCGAGTACCAGCGCGCGTTCATTGCGGGACGGGCGGAAGCGAATCTCGGAAACGAACAGAAGCCGACTTACAAGCTACTCGCCGATCCGCGCATCACGCGCGTGGGAAAGTTGTTGCGCAAGTCGAGCCTCGACGAAGTCCCGCAACTCTGGAATGTGCTATTGGGCGACATGAGCATCGTTGGACCACGCCCGCCGATTCCATACGAAGTCGAGGCGTACGAGCTGTGGCATCGCAAACGCCTCGACATGAAACCGGGGCTAACCGGGTTGTGGCAAGTTTCCGGGAGAAACCGTCTGCCGTTCGAGGAGATGGTGCGGTTGGATCTTTTCTACATCGAGAACTGGTCGTTGCTGCTCGATCTCAAGATCATTCTGCGAACCGGATTTGTAATGCTCGGCCGCGAAGGCTACTGAGACAGTCCAACTAAAGCCAGTTCCAAAAGCAATATCTTCTTGATTCCTCTATAAAGCGGTTCGATCTCGCAATTCTCAGTCAACGCGTGCGCGTCGGCACATGGCCCGGCGCCGGTCGAGATCGAACTAATCCCCTGCAATAACGCTGCGCTCGAATTATTCGATCCGGCATTGCCGATTGGCGGATTGAAGCCCATCGCACGGTGCACGGCTTCCGCGATCTTCACCAACCGCGACTCGCGATTGCCCGGCAGCACTGCGGCCGGCGACGAGGAGATGACGTCGGTCTTCACCGTCATGCCCGCTCGTGTCGCTTCCTCGTTCAGAATCGTCGCGATCTGTTTTTCCAGATCCGAAATGACTTCGTTACTCGTCGAACGCAAATCGAGCGAGAACCACGCGTCCGCCGCCTTGGCATTCGGAACTTCCGAGCCGCCCAACATTCCGATGTTCAAGTTTGACGAAGGATTCGTGGGAACCGGTAGCTCATAGATGCGGGCAATCGCGCGCGCCATCGGCAACGAAGCAGAGTACGGCGGCGTGCGCGAACGCGTGTGACCGCCTGGCCCGATGATGTGGTGGCGATACCAGTTGATTCCGATTCCGGCGTAAGTGAATCCTTCGTAACCGCCGTCGAGCGCGACGTAGTAATCGATCTTGCCCTTGTTCTCTTTCGTGTAGTGTTTAGCGCCGGTCATTCCTGCTTCTTCGTCGGTGGTGAAGAGAAAAACGATGTCGCCTTTAGTTTTGATCTTTGCGGCGTCGAGCGCGCGAATCGTCGCGAGCAGCGCCTCGATGTTGCGTGTGTCGTCGCCAACTCCCGGTGCGTAGACGCGACCGTCTTTCACGGTGGCTTTGATCTTCAGTCCGGGTTGAAAGACCGTGTCCATGTGCGCATCGAAGACGGCGATTGGACCACCACCCGTTCCTTTGCGCGTCGCGATCAGGTTACCGGCGGCATCGTAGCGAACGTCGAGCTTAGATTTGCGCAACAGCGACTCGATGTAACGTGCGCGCTCCTGTTCGTGTTTCGAAGGCGCGTTGATCTCGGTGATCGCGATCCATTCGCGTAGGATCGCATCGCGGTCTTTGTCGATATGTGCAAACGCAGCTTGCACGCGCGGGTCGTCTTGAACTGCCTTCACTTCGTCGGCGGGCGACGGCGATTGCGCGGACGCGGTGATCGACAGGACCAACAGAACTAGCAGGATTGATCGCATGAAAATCTCTTTTGAGATGGAATAGTATACCGCCGTCATTCTAATATGCCGACGATGCAGATTTCGAATCGCATTATTGAGCCCGGCATTATTGCCAGTCTCTTCCTCATCGCCCTGTTCGCGCCGCATTCAATCGCCGCCACCCAAACCGCGTGGCTGGTGGGCATGGCGCTGTGGCTGTTGCGCTTCGCTTTCTTTCCTCGTCCGGCACTGTTTCGTTCTCCGGTTGATTACGTGTTGCTTGGCTTTTTCGTGCTGAGCGGAATCTCCGGGGTCTTCTCTTACAACCCGATTATGTCGATCGGAAAGATGCGCGCGGCGAGCTTGTTTACGATCGTCTATCTCGTCAGCCAAAACGTGCCTTCGCTGCGCACAGTGCGCTGGCTCGCGTTCGCGCTTATTGGTTCGTGCATGATCAACGTGTTGTGGACCGCCGGACAGCTTGGGCTCGGACGGGGTGTGAAGGTGCAGGGCGTGAGCGCTGAGAGCCCGTTGGCGAAAGCGGTTTTTCGTACGCGTGCGGTGAACGGTCCAACGCCGATCAAGGACGGCGACATCGTGTGGCAAGTCGATGGACAGCGCGTTGATAGTCCTGATGAGCTGGCGGCAGCGCTTGCATCAGGTAACGACGTCGCCAGGGTCAGGATCTATCGGGTCGAGTGGACGCCTGAACTCGAAGTGCCGCGCACACTGTTGCCCGGAACAACCGCGCAGCAGCAACTGGGGATCGCAGGGTGGACGCGCGGCCGCGATTGGCGCGCAACCGGGTTCTACGGTCACTGGACCACGTACGCCGAAGTGCTGCAACTGATCGCGTCGCTGGCGTTGGGATTATTCCTGGGACTGTCGCAGAAGAAGAGCCGCGCGGGTTTGTTGTTGCTCGTGGCGATCGCCGGACTCGGATTCGCACTCGCAATGACGGTCACGCGTGGATCGTGGATCGGCTTCGCCGTCTCCGTGGCGGCGATGTTGTTGTTAAGCGTGTCGCGTCGTACCGCAATCATCATCGCCGCGTGCGCGATACCACTCGTACTGGCAGGCATTTTTCTCCTTCAACAACGACGAAACGTCGGCTTCTTCGACCGCGCCGATCAATCAACAAGCTGGCGCGAGATGGTCTGGCGCGAAGGGCTCAATCTGCTGATTTCGAAGCCGCGTCATCTGCTCGCCGGTGTTGGCATGGATTCGATCAAGGGACACTGGCGCGAGTGGGGATTGTTTGACAATGGCCGCCAGCCGATCGGCCACATGCATTCTAACCTGTTGCAGATCGCGCTCGAACGCGGCGTGCCTGCACTGATCGTGTGGCTGCTGTTATTCGTGATTTATATCCGGATGCTGTGGCGTTTGATCCGGCAGACGACGGATTTCTCTCGCGGACTTGCGCTCGGTGCGCTCGGCGGAACGGTCGGGTTCTTCACCAGCGGCCTGGTCCACTACAACTGGGGCGACTCCGAAGTCGTCACAGTCTTCTATTTAATTATGGGTTTCGCTTTGGCCGTGGAGCGCTTCGTGCGCGCGGCGCCACAGACACGATCCGATCGATGATCTTCGGATCGTCAGGCAGCAAGCCGGATTTCGGCAGACGCGGCGTCAGCGTCACCCAGTTGCGATCCATCGCAAACACTTTGCGAAACAACGGCAACGAGTCGTCGACGCGTCCCATGTTCACCAGCGCCACTGCATGCCAATAGATCATCTCGGCATTGTCCGGCACCAACTTCTCCGCCGCGGAATACTCACGCAGCGCGCCTTCGTTGTCTTTCTTCTCGACCGCGAGATCACCCGCATTCATGTGATTGTACGCACGCTGCAATCGCACTAACCGCCGCAACTCCTGCAACGGTTG
This sequence comes from Pyrinomonadaceae bacterium, assembly GCA_025923035.1. Lineage (GTDB taxonomy): Bacteria > Acidobacteriota > Blastocatellia > Pyrinomonadales > Pyrinomonadaceae > PSRF01. The sequence goes on from JAICGQ010000312.1 coordinate 4,902, forward strand.
CGTACTATCATCGACACGCAAATCGAACGTGCGATCTTTCCACGCTTGTCCGGTTGGTTTGCCGGTTACGACAATCAACGCCGCTGACTGTTTTCCACGAATATCACCGCCCACTGCTTGCGCTGCATCGAGCGCAGCCAGCATTCGTTCGGCAAGATCGCCTTTCGTTGTTTCAAACGCGCGCGCCATTGCCGGCCAAACTTTGTCGTTGAGCATTAGATTGGCCTGAACCGAAAAATCCGTACCGACGATGTGACCAGCAGCTTGAATGTCGTTCTTTCCGGTCCACGCATCAACGCGTCCCTGGGCATCGATCATCGCGACTTGCCGGACCTCGCGTCCCTCGTCTTTCGCCAACAACTCCTTCAACGTATCGGGCGCGCTCTTGCCGCCGCGCATCAAGTCGAGTCCATTCTTTCCATAACTCGGATCGACAAACGATTGCGTCGCAACTGCACCGACGCCCGCTTCAGCCCACGCCACGATTGGGCCAACCGAGAACCAGTGCGACTGCACGGCCACTCCCAACTCGCCCGTGTTCGGATCGCGTGCGACGATCGAGTACGTATGCACCGGGCGCGACGGAACCGTGGCCTTGGAATTAACCATGACTTTTTCCTGTGAAGGCGGCGCTAAGAAACTGAGTGCGAGAAGAACGATAATCGATACGCGCATCAAAAAACCTCCTGAGTCTCAAGAGACAAACGGATACAAAGGCGTGTTTCGAAAGATCCAGAACGAGACGATGATGAAGAAGATGGCGTAGATAACCGGCGCTGGCAAGGCATTCGGTCGCGGCACGCCGCCACGCATGACGATCACGGTGTAACGAAGAAACGCAAACAGCGCGAAGGGAATCGCGATCAGCAGCAGCGGATTGAGTGTGAACGCGGTGTCGAAGTGACCGTGGAGAATCTGGTGCAGCGCGCGCGTCGTGCCGCATCCGGGACAAGTGAAACCAGTTAGTAAACGGAAAGGACAGCCAGGAAAGAAACCTGTTTTACCCGGCTCGAAGATGAATAGATAAACGGCCCCGGCAATTAACAATATCCAAATTGCCAGGACCGTTGAACGCCGGTACATCGCAGATCAGAACCAGCCGCGTTTCGCTTGAATGTATGTCCGCACGAACTCCTCGTCGGATTTTGTGAGGTAGATAATTCCTTCGACGATGCCGATGATGCCACC
>JAICGQ010000313.1 GCA_025923035.1 Pyrinomonadaceae bacterium
AGGGCGATCAGTGTTCGGCTTTTCATGGTTGATTACTCTTCGGAGGTGGCGTTGGCATTTCTTTGGGTTTTGTTTTTTCCGGCTCGCGAACGACAGTGTGCCCGTAGAAAGTGTTGAGCGCTTCAGTGCGCGCCGCGCGGGCAAACTCTTCGACTTTCTTGATCCACACGGCGTACTCGAGCGGTGTTTCGCGGCGCATTGTCGTCAAACGTGGACCATGCCCGCGCAGCGCGAGTTCAAGTCGTTTGCAAATGTCGCGCGTCTTGTTGCTGTCGCGTTTCATACCGCCGATGTATGCAAGCGAATCCTGGATGAGTGCCTGGTAGCTTCCGACTTCGGTGCTCGCGCTATCGTAGGCCGACTGTTTGGTGAGTTGTTCGGCGCGTGTCAGACGAAATCCGGCGAGTTCGATCGTCACGCGAATGCGGGCCTTCGGATCTCCTGCGGCGTCGATCTGTGCCCGCTCTTCTTTGGAGATGACCATGATCGGTGGCGGCGCCGGCAGCGGCGTTGGAGAGGGGACGGGCGTCGCTAACGGTTCGGGCTCCTGTCCGCTGACTGCGGGAACGAAAACAAAAACGACGAGCAACAGTCCGAGGCACAACCGAATTGTCGATTGCCGATTGCTGATTGCCGGTTGCGAAGAGGCTCGAGCGCGCGAAGAAGCTCGAGCCGTAAATGATCGTCTCGCTCTTGCGCGAATCGGCAATTGGCAGTTGGCAATCGGCAATCTCTTCACGGTTTGTTCTTCTTCACGCCCTCACCCAACTGAATTTGCTTCCGCAGAGACGGGAGCCGGAGTTTCACCTTGTCGATCTCGAGCTGATTGGTTTTTGTATCAGCCGCCGCCAGGAACTTCTCGTATGATGCGAGTGCTTCCGGATATTCTCCAAGATAATCGTGCGACGTGGCAATGAAATAATGCGCAACGGCGACGTCGGGTTTCGCCGTGAGTATCCATTCATACTCGGGAATAGCTTCACTGTAGCGCTTCGACTCGTACAACGCCGTCGCGAGGTTCGCGCGAGCTGCGTAGTTGTCGGGTTGCAAGCGGACGACCTGTCGCAAGAGTTGCGCAGCGTCGGCGAAGCGACGCGCCTGGACCAGCGCGGCGGCGTAACCGATCGCATACTCCGCGGCTTCCGGTTGCAGCTCTGAAGCGCGACGGTAGAAGTCTAGCGAACGCGCAGGATCGTCTGTGCGATAAGATGCGCCGAGGCGTCCGAGCAGCATCGCGTTGCGCGGGTTCTTCTCGAGAAGTTTTTCCAGCGCTTTGCGAGCGACTGCGGGATCGTCGCTGTTTGCGGCGTCGATCTCTTCGCGTGTTCCGACCACACCGCCCTTTGCGCCACCATCCGACGTCTTCACTTCGAGGCCCGCCGACTTCGCCACTTCCATCGCCTCTTCATTGCGGCCTGCTTGCTGAAGCACGTAGGCGAGTCGCGCCATGATCGTCTTCTCGCCGGGTTTTACTTTGGCGGCTGCGCGTAGATCTGCGATCGCCGGATCGTAGTTTTTCTGATCAGTTAAGACATCGGCGCGTTCGAGCAATGCAGCCACATTCGCGGGCTCATCGGTCAGGACGCGATCCAGCGTTGCTTTCGCAGCGACTGCGTTTCCGTTTGCTCGTTCGGCGATAGCGAGCACGACCCACGCGGATGCAGGCGCTTCCGGAATCGCGGTCGCGCGTTTCGCGAGCTCCAGCGCTTCCTTTGCATCACCCGCACGCAGGCGGATCTCTGACAGCATGCGTAACGCGACGTTGTCATTAGCGTCGATCCTGAGCGCTGCGCGAAACGATGGTTCGGCTTCTGCGTCACGTTTCAGTCTCATCAGCAACGCGCCGAGCGCCGAATGCGGCAACGACCAGTTCTTCTTTTGTGCGATGGCGAGCCGGAACGCTGCTTCGGCTTCTGTCAGCCGTCCTAAAGATGCGAGCGCATTGCCCCGTTGAAATTCGGCTTCCGGAAATTCAGGTTTGACTTTGAGCGCCTGTTCGTAAAACGCGAGCGCCTTCTCCAACTCGCCGTGAGCGTGCGCGCTCTGTCCGCGTTCGAACAGTCTGATCGGATCGGCAGCGCTGTCGCCGAAAGGATCGTCCTGCGCCGCAGCGCGCAGGGCTGAGCCTGCCAGCAGCAGTGCGAAGCACGTTGCGATCAGTAAAAATCTCTTCCGAACTAAGAGGTTAAGTCGCTGCATTGAAGAATGATCCGGGGAGGTTGCGATGTTAGCACATCCCTCGTTATTACGCAGAGATCGCCTCATGAGATGCGCGGAGATGCTGGTTGCTTTGCTTGTGACGCATGAGCTAACATGCCGGTCACCGAATACATGAGTGTAATTGCCAAGGAAGAACGACTGCGTGAGTTGTTTCGTACGCTTGAGTCAGTGATTGTCGCTTACTCCGGTGGTGTCGACAGCAGTTACGTGGCGTACGTCGCCAACGCCGAACTCGGAGCACGCGCAGTTTGCATTACCGGTCAGTCCGCGAGCTTGCCTTCGTATCAAAACGGAGAGATCGATCGCGTCGTTAAGAGTTTTGGTTTCAATCACGAAATTATTAACACGGACGAACTGGATCTGCCGGGTTATCGCGCCAACAACGGCGACCGGTGTTTCTTCTGTAAGGACGAACTGTACGGCAAGCTCGAAGCCGTCGCCCGTAGCCGCGGCATCGATCACATCGTTGATGGTTCAACGGTTGACGATCTGAACGACTATCGACCGGGCCGTCAGGCAGCAAAGCAGCACGCCGTGCGCAGTCCGCTCATTGAAGTTGGTCTGGATAAGAATGAAGTACGCGAGTTGAGCCGTCGCGCGATGTTGCCGACCTGGGACAAGCCCGCCAGTCCCTGTCTGTCGTCGCGCATCGCTTACGGGACCACGGTGACGATCGAGCGACTCGAGAAAGTGGACCGCGGCGAAGAGATCTTAAGAGAGTTTGGTTTTCGCGAGTTCAGAGTGCGTCACCACGACACGCTGGTCCGTCTGGAGATCTCGCCCGCCGAGATGGACCGTGCGTTGCAGAAAGAAGTGGTCGACCAACTGGCGGAGCGGTTTAGAGCACTTGGCTTCAAGTACGTCACTCTCGACCTGCATGGATTTCGCAGTGGTTCGATGAACGAAGCCTTACCAATCAATATCAATCGCCCCTGATTAAACTCATTGCGCAAGATTATCAGCTTGGCAGATCGTGAGGGCCACAATGGTTAGCATGTACAGCACAGTATACGTAGACGATATCCGAGAGATAAAAGAAGAGAACCCGTTTGAGTCGATGATGTCGCGCTTCGACCGCGCGGCCCAACTGTTGGACCTCGATCCGGATCTATACGCAGTATTACGAGTTCCCAATCGTGAGTTGAAGGTCTATATCCCGACCCGCATGGACTCGGGACGCATCCAGGTGTTCGAAGGTTTCCGCGTGCAGCACAACTTCGCGCGTGGTCCAGCAAAGGGCGGCATCCGTTACGCGCCCGACGTGAACCTCGACGAGGTGCGTGCGCTGGCCGCCTGGATGACCTGGAAGTGCGCCGTCGTCAATGTTCCGTTCGGCGGTGCGAAGGGCGGCATCATTTGCGATCCGCAACAGATGTCGACGGGTGAGATCGAACGCATGACGCGGCGTTATGCCGCAGAGTTACTCGACTTCATTGGACCGGAAAAGGACGTGCCCGCGCCCGACATGAATACAAACGAACAGACGATGGCGTGGATTATGGACACCTACTCGATGCACGCGCGCCACACTGTCACGGCGGTCGTCACCGGCAAGCCGATCGATCTCGGCGGATCGAGCGGCAGAAGAGAAGCGACGGGTCGCGGCATACTGTTTGTAGTAAACGAAGCCATCAAGCGGTTCAAGATGACGCCGGCCGAGACGCGCGTAGTCGTTCAAGGCTCAGGAAATGTGGGTGGAATCGGCGCTCAGCTCTTTTATGAGTCGGGTTACAAGGTTGTAGCGATATCGGACATCCACGGCGGGATTTACAACCCGAAGGGCTTGAATGTTCCCGAAGTGCTGGAGTATCTGCGGACCACGCGCTCGTTCGAGGGTTATGAGGGAGTCGAGTTTGTCTCGAACCAGGAACTGCTGGAGCTGGAGTGCGACGTGCTGGTCCCAGCGGCGACCGAGAACCAGATCACTTCGCAGAACGCGGACCGGATCAAGTGCAAGGTCCTCGCCGAGGGGGCGAATGGGCCCACGACAGCGGGCGCGGACGAGATACTGCATCGGAAGGGCGTGTTCGTCATTCCCGACATTCTCGCGAACGCAGGCGGTGTGACCGTCTCGTATTTTGAGTGGGTGCAGGACCGCATGGGGTATTTCTGGCGTGAGGATGTAGTGAACGAAAGACTGCAGGACAAGATGGTCGCGAGCTTCAATGATCTGTGTCGTTATGCCGACGCGCATTCGGTCGATACCAGGACCGCAGCGTACATGTTGGCGATAGACCGCGTGGCCTACGACACACGCATGAGAGGCTTCTATGCGTGACCGAAAAAACATAAACATATGGGCGCTAAGTCATGAAAAAGGCTTGATTTCCATTTACAGGTAGAGTATGGTCTGGCTGATTTAGGACTCGGACCAGCGTTAAGGTTTTTCAAGATTTAAGACACGGTTTGAGAGACGAAATCATTGACAAGGGGTAGTTCATTTCCTATAAGAAATGAACAAAGCAGGAACAACTCGGGCAAAGCGAATTAGCTGAAGGTGGAGTACGGCGAGAAAGGTCGAAGTACTCTGTTTGCGTCGCATCCGAGCGCTGCCGCAGGATGAAGTTGGTCCAAGCGGTCTATCGATTGACAGAATGTAGTTGGGGCCACCGCGGGAACCTGGTGCGTTAGGTGCCTTGTTCGGATTCGGCGGCGCTATTACATCGAATTCTTTATTACTCATTTCGCAGGAGGAATGCGATGAGACTCGCACATAGGGCGCTTATAGCTGCGCTCGTTTCGTTGGTGCTGTGTGCCGCGGTATCAGCACAGACCTTGAGGTCGCCTAACGACCCGCGCAACCAGTCTCCAGCAGTTGGCACCGGTGGTTCCGAGGGTGGACCAACCGGGCTTTTTACTATTTACGATGGTTCGACTCTGCGTCGCGGTGAGTTCACGTTCAGTATCGCCTATAGCAATTATGATCGTGATCCAGGGAACGCAGATTTTGTCGACGTCCCGCTCAGCTTCAACGTGGGCGTCAACGATCATCTCGAAGTTTTCTTCAAGACGAACGGCTACCGCGGACTCAAAGTAAACAATCCGCAGAACCTGTCCGGTTTCTACCTGCCTAATTCGCAGCTCTTTTGCGGTACCGTGCTGTGTAGTGGACCAGCAGTCGTGCTTGCGCCGTCTGGGCCATTAGTAGGCACGCTGGCTAACACCGCAGTGTTTCGCCCGACGAACAATCAACCGTTCGTACAGTTTCCATTCACGGGCGGCTCGGCAGGCACCTTCGGTTTGACCGCAGGTCAGATCGGACAGCAGTTCGGCTTCCCGGGCTTCAACGCACAGCTTGGACCACCGGTGGTCCAGCCGAATAGCGGTACCTGGGGTTCCGCTGACAATTTCCCGGGCGTCGGCTCGCCGGTAGGAAGCATCCTGCCAGGTGTCGTGCTTTCGACAACGGTTCTTCCGGCAACTGCCTTGACGCTGCCGATTCGAATTCCGCTGGCGTTCACCGTTGCGCCGACTTACTTGCCTGATGCGCCGTTCATCAACAGGCTCTACGGCGAGAGCAGCTTCACCAACTTCGTGGCGGGCGCGAAGATCCGCTTCACGGGTCCCAACAATCCGCTCGGCGTTGGTTTGGTAGCGTTCTATCGCTGGTATCCGGACAAGGCTGATGACTTCTCGGGCTTCAATCAAATGCAGCGCGGCGCTGGCCCGGGTGGCGACTTTGGCGACATCGGTCTGGTCGGTATTGTTGACGGACGCCTCGGCAAACACGTCAACGTCTCCGCTAACGTTGGTTACATCCTGAACAGCAATCCGAAGGGTGCAGGCGGTGATTTCGTGTTGTTGGACCGTCCGGATGAACTGCTCGCGGGTGTCGGTTTCGACTTCCCGGTCAACGAGCAC
>JAICGQ010000314.1 GCA_025923035.1 Pyrinomonadaceae bacterium
ACCGCTGTGGACTTGTCGATCGTCGGCGCGGCGGGTTTGAGTTTCGCGAGTCCATAGGTTATGCCGCCTACGGCTCCGAGGCCGACCACGATGAGGATCGCCGTTTTGAGGTGCTTCTTTACTTTCGATTTTGGGGCTCGCTTAATGTCCATGGCGCAACTTCCATTACGAATCAAAGAATCTGTGGAGAACTGTAATTGGCCTGTTTGAGAGAGCGGCGATGCGCGCGCGAAGCTGATTTCAGGATCGAGCTAGATACAAACTTCACGCAGCTTCTTTACAGTCCTCCGCGTCGGCACACTTCAAAGGCTGTGCCAGCGCGTCAAATTCGAGTTAATGACGATTTTATTGGCGTTAAAGCCGTGAGTTCGGACAGCAATTCAAAAAATCATCCCGGTCCGTTTCGCTTGCGGGATTCCCACAATCCCACTTTCGAAACCAAGTTTACGCTGCGTTAGGCGCGTATACAAGATTTTGGATACTCATTGTCCGCCGAATCAGTCTCTCAGCGCGAGCAGCGCTTGTCCCGCGATGCGACGGAACTTTGGCGAACCCCTGCACCAGCGACCTGGGCATTCCGTGCGATCGCTATGGGTATTCTTACCCACCCGTGGTGGTCTTCTGGCTGATGGGTGTGTGGAGGCTCAGGCGCGTGCGCATGCGTTGTTGCCACTTGCTGCGTGCGCCTTCGCCCTCCTCGATCTGAGCCAGAGCGGCGCTGAGGGGTTCGCCACCTAACTGTCGCATCTTTATGTACAACAAAGCCGGCACGATCGAGAGTAACGGGAGGACAAAGATCCGGATCAGGCCAAGGAGGTGCTGAAAGATCTCGTAGCCAAGGCTTTTGCGATTGATCTTGAAGCTCGCCCCTATAAACGCACCAACAATGCCGCTGATGATGCTCGGGATCAGAAACTGAAGTGCCGTGACGATGATAATCGTCCGCCACGAACGCGAGGCCAACTCTCGCGCACGCTTCATTGCGGCTTTCTTCTCCCGTCCTTCAATCAGCACGACAGGCGCGTACAACGAGTAACGAACCATCACGACGAGCGCGGGAATAACCAGTAAAAGAAACGCGACGATGATTCGCAGCGTAACCAGGACCATCGTCTTCAGAAACGGCCGCCATCGTTTTCGTACGACTCCAAACGCCACCCGAAGCTGAACGGGCCGTAACGGCGCGGCACTTATTTGCGTAATGAGCACCGCCGTCACACCCGAAATAACAGCAGCCGCGCCAATCAAAGAGACGATGTGCGAGAGAACAATTATGACCGTCGCGGAACCCATCACCACTTTCCCCGTTGTTCCACTGCGAGGCACCGTGTGTTCGGCGATGGATAACCCAATCATCAAGAACGTCGTCACAATTACCGGGATGTGAGCGAGAAAACTCAGCTTCAGAAACTTCGGAAAGTACTCGCTGTACAACGAAAACGCGCGACGATACAACGCGCCGATGCCCTCGCTCTGCCCGCGTAATGCACTTGCTAACGCAAACGCCGTTTGCGGACGCTCGACAGGGTTCTTCGACAATGCCGACATCACCACGCCCGCGACGCGCTTCGGAACTTTCTTCTCCGACCGTTCACGCAGGTCACGCGGCTTCTCCTCGCGATGCGCGCGCATCACGACGGACGTATTACCCGCGAACGGCGGTTCGCCGGCCAGCATCTGGTAAGCAATGACACCGAGGCTGTAAATGTCAGATCGCGTGTCGACGTATCCGCCGCCGCACTGTTCAGGCGACATGTAAAGTGGCGTTCCCATGATCGCGCCGACGCGCGTCAGTGCTGGTCCCTGTGCGGAAGTTGAGCCGTGTTCAGTGTGTCGATCGCCACTGGAACGAGTGCCCTGATCGAACAGCAGCGTTCCGTCGTCCTCGGCTTCCGGATGATCGCCGGGAACGAACGGCTGCGTGAGTTTTTCGTTCTGCAGCAACGTTCCGACCGCCTCGCCGCCCACCGGGCGCATCAGCGTGTCGCTTTCGAGGTTTCCCGGCAGGATGTTCGTCGTCGCTTCGGCAGCGCGCTCCGCCGAAACATTGTCGATGATCGTTGCGGTCGAATCCTCGTCAACGACCGGAGCCGCACTGATTGCACCGACCTTCGCGATACCGAAGTCGAGAACTTTAACGCGATAGCTGCCGAGACGGTTTGGTTCGAGCCAGATGTTGTCGGGTTTTAGATCGCGGTGAACGATTCCCTGTTGATGCGCTTCGTGCACCGCGGAGCAGACCTGTTCGAGGATGTCTGCGACCCATTCAAGCGGCAGGCGTTCCTCTTCGTCGAGCACATCGCCGAGCGTGCAGCCGTCGAGATACTCCATCACGAGGTACGCCACCTGGCCCTGTTTCATCCGTGCAAAACCGAAGTCGGTGACGTCGACCACGTTCGGATGACGCAGTCGACCGGCCGCGCGCGCTTCACGCTTGAAGCGCTCGACAAATTCGCGATTGCGCATGAACTGCGGCGAGATCAGTTTGAGGGCAACGTAGCGTTCTGTCCCGAGGTGAGTGGCCAGATAGACGGCGCCCATACCGCCGCTTCCGAGTAGCTGTTCGAGACGGTATTTATCGTCAAGTATTTCGCCCAGATATTGCTCGGGTCCCTGCATGAGGCACCAATGCTACCGCAAACATGTCACATAAACACAACCGCAGGAGTCCATTCCAAAGGTCATTCCAATCGGCTGGCCGTCGGGTGGAGCTTGCGGCAGCGTCAGGTTCACTTTCTTCGGATCGTCCTGAAAACGTTTGATCTGTTCGAGCGTGTAGTAGATGAAAGCGCGACGATTTTCGTTGACGGCGGAAAGGCGTTGACGCGTCACGTAATTTTTTAGTTGTTCGATCTGGTACGACGCAATCGCACGCACTTGATTCGAGGCGCGTTCGTTTGCCGCTAACGACATCAGATCGCTGAGCACGATCGCGTTGACGCTGTTTTGGATCTCGCCGGCGTAACCGGTGGCGACGGGCGCTTTCCACGTTGCCGCGAGCGTCTTCTCGATCACCTCGGCAAGACTCGGATTGCGCGCATCGCGCGCATGAAATTGGACCAGCCGCGCGGCCCGTTCAGGGTTCAACAAAAACCCGCTCACGTGATCGGCGGCCGCTTCAGCCGGCGCGAGCGCGTCGAACACAGGCTGCGTGCGCGTGCGAAACAGTTCGCGGTTCCGCGGGTAGCCGGTGGGCCGCGGCGGAATCAAACGCAACAACGACTCAGGCAACGACAACGCTTCCGGCTTGATCGTCTCGAGCACCGCAGCCAGCGCGCGTCGCTGCTCGTCCGGCGCGACGATCTGCGGATTGCGATCTCCCTTCCCTTTCAAACTGAACGTGTAGTCCTGCCCGCCGATCACTTTCGCCGCCGCTTCGACCTGGTAACGGTGGTACATGTAGATCGGCACCAGCACTTCTTCGATTGTCGCCAGCGGCGCGCCTTCGCGAATGTTGTTCTCGCCGAAGCGTCGCAAGGCAGCGGCACGCACCTTCATCACGTTACCGAGTTCGTCGATCGCATTCGTACCGTTGTCCCAAAGATGGGCCACCGAACTCGAACTGCCCGGCGCGCGCGCGTCCTGATCGGTGAGATACATCAGTCCACGCGCGAAGGCGTCCTTGAGCGTGGTGTCGAGTGCCTGCGATTCATTTATGCCCGGAGGAAAGTCCTGGTAACCGTACGCGATCGCGACCTTGTCCCATTCGCCGATGCCCGTTGAGTAAGCCTCCGATAGATCGGGCAAACCATTCGCATCGAGCTTCGCACGCGGCGCAGGATAGTCCATCACCGAAGCGCGACTGACGGGACTCGCAGCGTAGTTGTGCTGCAGTCCGAGCGTGTGGCCCACTTCGTGCGCCGAGAGTTGACGCAACCGCGCAAGGACCATGTCGAGCAGCTTCGGCGACGCGGTCTTAGTGTTGTTGTACGGCGCCATCAGTCCTTCGGCGATCAAAAAGTCCTGACGATCGCGGAGCGATCCAAGCGACACCCTGCCCTGAATGATCTCGCCCGTGCGCGGATCGACCAGCGAACTGCCGTAGGACCAACCACGCGTCGATCGATGCACCCACTGGATCACGTTGTAACGCACGTCCATCGGATCGACGTGTTCCGGCATCACCTCGACGCGCAGCGCATCCTTGTAACCGATCGCTTCAAACGCCTGGTTCCACCAGCGTGCGCCTTCGAGCAACGCTGAACGCACCGGTTCCGGCGCGCCGCGATCGACGTAATAAACGATCGGCTCGACCGCTTCGCTCACACGCGCCGTCGGGTCCTTCTTCTGCAAACGATGGCGCGCGATGTAGCGTTTGGTTATCGGATCTTCGATCGGCGTGGCGAAGTCCATGAAGTCGATGCCGAAATAACCCGCACGCGGATCCAGCACGCGCGGCTTGTAACCCGCGGGAGGCAGTTGAACAAACGAGTGCCGCTCGCGCACCGTGATCGATTCAGGCACCGGAACAACTTGCCTGACGAATGCGCCAGTTGGTTCGCCTGTGAACGTAAGTGTTGTTTCGACCTCCGTGTTCTGCGGGAAGTTCTTCGTGTTCGGCAGGTAAAACGCGCTGCGAGTCGGATCGAGTCGATACGTGCCCTGCTGTCCGCGTTGCAGCGTGTTGGTGACCTGATGAACATCGCGCAGGTAGAAGTTGGTCGCGTCAACCAGCACGCGACCATTCTCTTCGGCAGCGACTTCAAAACCCCACAGCGTCGATTCCGCGAACGCGTCTTTCACGGCGAGTCGTTCGTCGGCGTTGTTGGTATAGGCGCGAAACGCGTAGTTCGGCGCGACGAGCAACACGCGTGGTCCACTGCGATCGAAACGAACGATCGCGCTGTTGCCGAGTTGACCGCGATCGAGTCCGATGTCGTTCGAGCCGATTCCTGCGGGCAACGACTCCACGTACAGGAACTCAGTGTTCCACTTGTCGATCTCGAGCCAGACTTTTCCGGCTTTCGCGTCCCAGTAGAAGGTGAAGAAGCCGGAAAACTTCTCCATGCCCTTCACCTTATCTGCGATCGTCTGTGCTTGTGTGGAAAAACAAAACAAGAACACGGACAGGAATAATCCCAGACGTCTCATATCGCTCCTCACTGATCGCGCCACTCCGGAATGCGGCCCGGTGTCCACGGCGCGCCCGCGGCCTCCAACTGTTTTTCCAAACGCGTCAGGTCGACTTCAATCAATTGACGCAACTGGCCGAGCACCCCTTCGAATTCCTGTGCGGCTGCTGCGTATTGATTCGCCTGCGTCTGCGTCGGCCGCGACGTCGACATTCGCTGCGCGCCTACGACGTAACCCACGCGCTCGTTGATCGACGGCGACGTGATCATGTTGCGCCTCCGCGCTTCGGCATCACCAGACAGCGCGCGAATGATCTCGTTGGCCCGTTTCTCGAGCGCCATCGCGTTGTCATAAAGACTATGCGGCAACGACGGCGTCTCTGAAATCGCGCGTTTGATCGCCGTGAGTCTCGGGCGTAAGGAGTTCGCAGCTTGCGTCGCGCCACTCACTGCGCGCTGCAAGCGCACCGCTTTCTGTTGAAACTCGACCAGCGCGGCGCGATCCGCAGTCGACATGTTTTCCTGGCCTTCGACCACGATCTGGAACTGCTGCGGCTGGCCCAACTGCGTGATCACTCCGTCAACGCGCTTCGACACCGTTGCCTTGTACGTTCCCGGCATGACTAGTGGACCTGACGGCGGTTCGAAATCGGGATCGGCGTCGGGTGGCGGTGGGGCGGAAAGGTTCGCTGCGGGATAACGCAGGTCCCAGGTCAGTCGCTGAATACCGGCGCTGACCGGTCCCGTCAGTCGTCGTACGACGCGATCGTTCGAATCGGTGATCGTGATCACGATCGCGGGCGCGTCTTCCTCTTCTTCCGCCCGCAGTTGTTCACGCGTGGGCCAACCGACTGGCGCGCCGCGTCGATCGGCATCGCGCTCTGCCTCCTGACGTCGTTCTTTGCGCGTGCGGATCGGATCCTTCAGGAACCACGTGACTGTCGCGCCAAACGGCGGGTTTTCGGCGGTGTAATAGCGCTCGCCC
>JAICGQ010000315.1 GCA_025923035.1 Pyrinomonadaceae bacterium
CGGACTTCCACTGAAAAGAGCCTGGATAATCTCACCTGGCTGATGGACGATCTGATCCGCGTTCCCGTCCTTGGCTGGCGCTTTGGACTCGACGCGCTGGTGGGGCTCATCCCCGGCGTCGGCGACACCGCGACGTCGCTCGCTTCTTTCTACATCCTCGTCAACGCAGTCCGCTACGGCGTTCCGAAAATTACTTTGCTACGAATGGGATTGAATATCGCGATCGACTACGTGGTCGGATCTATTCCGTTTGTAGGCGACTTCCTCGATGCGTGGTGGAAGTCGAATCGAAGAAATCTGGAGCTACTCAAGAAGCGGGCGACCGTGTCAGCCGAAGAAGCCCGCGCTGGGAGCGCGAGCGACTGGTTGTTTGTTGGTGGCATCATCGTCGGTCTCAGTGGTCTGGCAGTCGCCAGCTTCTTTGTGGGAATTTACCTGATGGTACGGCTTGCCGAGATCCTGTTCGGATCCTAAGTCGTGGAGGCTGTCACTTCCGCCGCAAGCACGCGCTCTAATGCCGACTTGAGCATATCGAGTCCGCGCTCACCCGCTGCGAAGCTTCGCAGTTTTCCTTCGCGATCGAACAGATAGTAAGCCGGCACAAACCCCTGATGGTTGTGAAACGCATCCTTCAGCTTGTGCTCATTGTCGACTGCGACGGGCTCGGTCACGTTGTACTTACCGATCAAGTCGCGAACCTGCTCGACGTCGGTATCGCTCTCATAACGCGGCATGTGAATGCCGATCACGCGCAAACCCTGGTCCTTCTTTTCGTCGCGCCATTGTGCGATTCGCGGCAGGTTGTCTTTACAAATGCTGCAGCTCGCCGACCAGAAGTGAACGAGCGTCGGACGGCCCACGGCTTCCGCCTCCGCAGACGCCTGCGTAGCGCCGAACCATTCCGTAGCCCCATCAAGTTGAGGCATCTGTGTTCCAATCTTCATCGCCATTTTGTGTTTATAAATCCGTGTTCTCCTCAGGCGAGGAAAACACGGATTTAAACTCCCGTTCTTAGTTCAAGGTCTTCTGACCCGGTTTCCACTCGGCCTGGCACAAGCCACCGGTTTGCAACGCCTGAATCACTCTGAGCGTCTCTTCCGCGGAACGTCCGACGTTCAGGTCGTGAACGACTTTGTAACGCAGGATGCCTTCCGGATCGATCACGAAGAGTCCGCGCAACGCGATGCCGCGGCTTTCAATCAGAACGCCGTAATCCGCGGCGACACTCTTCGTCGCGTCGGCGGCCAGCGGGTACTTCAGATCCGCGACGCCACCTTTGTCACGCGGCGTGTTGAGCCACGCGCGATGCGAGTAAACGGAGTCAGTCGAGATGCCGATGATGTCGGCGCCGATGTCGACGAAGTCCTGGTAACGATCGCTGAAGGTCGTCAATTCCGTCGGACAAACGAACGTGAAGTCGAGTGGATAGAAGACCATCACGAGCCACTTGCCTCTGTAATCAGAAAGACGCACGGGCTCGTTGAGCTTCTCGATATTCTTCGTTGAGGCCATTTCAAAATCAGGCGCCGGCTGGCCCACCATCGCCTTGTCAATTGCCGCTGCTGTTGCTGCTGTCATGTATCCTCCAAAAAAGTTGAATTAGAACCTATTAAACCCTGTCGGGCTGCCGTAGTGATTTCGATCACTGGGGCCCGCAACAATCCGGACAAACTCCCCTCAGCGTAAAATGAACCGATTGCGGTCTGAAGCGCGACTTTTGCGCTGCCGCCGGCATCAGCTTCGCGGCTTCCGGCATATCCAAATCGACCAACTTCCCGCACTGATTGCAGATCGCGTGGTCGTGGCGTTCCATCACGCCGTCGTAACGGCTGGCGCTATCGCCAAAACTGATTTCGTGAACGAGCCCGGCTTCTTTCAGGTAGCGCA
The DNA here is from genome assembly GCA_025923035.1 of Pyrinomonadaceae bacterium. Lineage (GTDB taxonomy): Bacteria > Acidobacteriota > Blastocatellia > Pyrinomonadales > Pyrinomonadaceae > PSRF01. The sequence goes on from JAICGQ010000315.1 coordinate 1,888, forward strand.
ACGAGTTGTAGACAGTTGCGTAGCTGATCCCGGGCAGGCGCTTACGGGCAGCCTCAAAGATGTCGCTCGCGGTGGGATGATCGGCCCGTTCCCGGATGACCTCGTAGACTGCTTCGCGCTGTGGTGTTAGCTTCGTTCCCTTCACGGTGGATTTAGAATAATTCTAAGTCTAAGAGATGTCAAGTGGGCTAGAGTGTTGGGTTTTTCCGAGCAAAATCGACGACTGTCGTAACGTAGCTCTCGAACGGTGGGCAGCTAATGCCGTGCGGCGCCAGTAGTTCCTGCGCCTGGCTGCAGTCGTAAATCTGCTTCACGAAGAAGTAGGGAACGGCGTGATGAGGCAGGCCGGTGATGCTCGGAGAAGGCGGCAACATCAGGAAGAAGCGGACCCATTTCGCGGGGGCCGTGATTCGTGAATGACCGCCGTTGATCGACCGCGCGATCGCGTTGAATAACTCGTTGGTCGTCAGCGGAGACGGATCTGCGAGTTGCACCGTCTTGCCAATCGCGCGCTCGTCAAACGCCAGCGCCGCGATCCCATCGACTACAAAATCAACCGGCACGAGGTTCAAACTGACTTCGTGATTTCCGATATTGATCAGCGACAGCAAGTTGGGCCAACGAAGCAGGTAATGAATCAGATAGTAAACACCGTCGTATTTTGCTGTTTCGCCCGTCTTCGAATCGCCACATACGACTGCCGGACGATGAATCGTGATCGGTAATTCGTTTTTGAGGCGATCAACTTCCAGCTCCGAAAGATACTTCGACTCCTCGTAGAAGTTGCGGTAACCAGCGTCGTGCCGCAGTTCGGTTTCCAGAATCACGCCCTCGCGTTTCCCGGCGACGTAACACGTCGACACGTGATGGAAGTGACGAAGATTAGGCATTGATCGTGCAAATTCGAGGACGTTGCGTGTTCCGCCGACGTTTACGCGGAGCGCGAGTTCGCGTTCGACGGCAAGATCGTAAACTGCGGCGAGATGAAAGACGTGCGTTGTCTGTTCACGCGCGAGGGCCGCGTTCTCGGGTGTTAATCCCAAACCCGGCTGACTAATGTCGCCTTCGACTAGCCGAAACGCCTCCAGCGGTTTTCCGCTCAGTTGCGCAAGCGCCGCGATCTCGTCTTTCGCCCGCGCCGTGAGTGTGGGTTGGACCAGCAGAATGAAACGGCGATCATTCCTGGAGTCGGTCCGAAGAAGGCGTTCCAGCAGGCGGTTGGCGATAAAACCCGGGAAACCGGTTATGAAGAGTGTTTCGCTATTCGACATCAACTGACCTGAGTATAATTCACGCCTCAACTCCAGGCACCGACTCATGAAAGGTCTAACAGTATGAACCCCCATTCGATGACAAGTTCGACACTTCTGCGCCGAACCGCGTTCGCGCTCGTTCTCTTGCTGGCCGCGATCTTTTCAATCGCGGCGCAGGAGAAAACGCAGTGCAACGTCAAGGTGACGCTGCTGCAAGTTAACGACGTCTACCAGTTCTTACCGGTGGACCGTGGCAATGCGGGCGGACTCGCGCGAGTGCTGACGAAGAAGAAAGAAATTCAGAAAGAGAATCCGAATACGCTTTTTCTGATGGCCGGCGACACGATCTCACCGTCAGTTGAGTCGATCGAGTTGAAGGGTGCGCAGATGATCGATGCCTGGAACGCTGTGGGTCTCGACTACGCCACGTTTGGCAATCATGAGTTCGACTTTGAGCCGGGACCGTTGCGCGAGCGAATCAAGGAGTCGAAGTTTGGCTGGATCGCGGCGAACGTAATCGATTTGAAGACGGGCAAGACGTTCGCGGACGTGCCGCCGTACGTGATTCGCGAGTTTAACGGCGTGAAGGTCGGTATCTTCGGTTTGGTATTGCCGGAGACAAAGACTACTTCAAAACCGGGTCCCGATCTCGAATTCCGCGATCCGTGCGAAACCGCGAAACAGATGGTCTCCGAACTGCACTCGCAAGGCGCGAAGGTGGTTGTTGCGTTGACCCACTTGTCGATGCGCGAAGATAAGGAAGTTGCGCGCTGCGCCGACGTCGACGTGATCATCGGAGGCCACGAACATTCGTTACTCGAGTCGCACGCGGGCCGCGCTCCGATTTTCAAGATGACTTCTGACGCGCGCGAGCTTGGTCAAATCGATCTGAATATCTCCCAAACGACAGGTGAACTGGAGAGCATTGATTGGAAGGTAATCAAGATCGACAAGAGCATAAAAGGCGATCCGGAGTTTGCGGCCGTCGAACGCAAGTACGCGACTTTGCTTACGAAGCTGTCGCGGCCGGTTGGGACATCGAGCGTCGCCCTCAACGCGAAGAGCGCGGAGAATCGCACGCAGGAAACGAACGTCGGTAACCTGGTTGCGGACTCTTTTCGCAAGGCATTGGTTGCGGACGTCGGCTTCATGAACGGTGGTTCGATTCGTGCTGACGCGCTGATACCGGCAGGCCGCATCATTGTGAGAGACGTGTTGTCGATACTGCCTTTCGGCAACAAGTTGGTTAAAATCGAGGTCACCGGAGCAACCTTGAGGGCAGCGCTGGAGCATGGTGTAAGCCGGATAGCTCCCGGCGCGGAACCTGGAGGATTTCCGCAGGTTTCGGGAATTCAGTTTTCGTTTGATGCGAGGAAACCTGCCGGTTCCAGGGTCCAGGAGGTGAAGGTGAACGGGCAACCGCTGAACGAAACGCGCAAGTACACGGTCGCGACTTCGCAGTTTTTAGCCGGCGGCGGAGACGGGTACGAGATGCTCAAGGGCTCGCCGGTTTTGACTCCGCCGGAGCGTGCGCCAAACGATTCTGACGCGCTGAAGCGGATGTTTGCTGGTGGTAAACCGGTCGCTCCGAAGGTGGAAGGACGCATCAAACGATTGGACACCTCGCAGAAAGCTGCTGCCAACTGTAATTAGTGTTTTCCATGAACCTGTACGACGACGTTTCAGACCTTAAACGGTATGAAGCGAACCAGCTCTTCCACGAAGCTTACGAAGCGCAGCTCGCGAACGACTACGAGCGTGCGATCGAACTCTACAAGCGTTCGATCGAGATGTTTCCGACTGCGGAGGCGCACACGTTTCTTGGCTGGGTCTACAGTTTTCAGGAGCGATACGACGAGGCGATTGACGAGTGTCTCGAGGCGATTCGAGTGGATGAAACGCTGGGCAATCCTTACAACGACATCGGGAGTTACCTGCTGGCGAAGGGAGATTCGTACGGTTCAGTGCGCTGGTTCAAGCGGGCGTTGCTTGCGCCGCGTTACGAATCGTACGCGTTTCCGCATTTCAATTTGGGACGTGTTTACGAGAACCGGAAGCGCTTCATGGATGCGGCGAAGCATTATGGGCTCGCGTTGAAGCAGAAGCCGAACTTCAAAGAAGCGGCTGTTGGGCTCAGACGAATGCAGTCACGCCTCAATTAAAGAACACGGATTTATTTATTTTCGATCGGTGTTTTCTCACCCTTCTCATTAACCGCAACGTAGATCACTTCAGCTTCCGTTACGCGAACTCGTTCGCTCTTACCCAACCGCTCAACTTCCACGATCACGCGCACCGTGATCGACGTCGTCCCAACGCGCAGTGTCTCAGCGTAGAAGCTCACCAGGTCACCAACGAACACCGGTTTGTGAAAGATGACTTCTTTCATTGCGACAGTGACGAAGCGTTCCATGCGCGTGTGCCTGTGGGCCTCGATGGCCCCCGCGGTATCGATGTAACTAAGTATGACGCCACCAAAAATCGTGCCCTGCGAATTGGTGTCGCGGGGCAGCAGTGTGATTCGAATAGCCGGGTCCCGATTTTCCATGCGGGTATCGTAAGCGTTGCGGTCCAACGGAACAAACGCATGCATCCTGGTGTCTAAGCCCGCGTCAATCCCCGGCCCAAACGGACCCGACGTGAAAGGTCGTGACGTGATGAACTTCTTTCTGCTTTACCTGCTCAACCTGCAAGAAGCTCCAACTGCTGCTTTCGACGATCTCGGCAAACTCCTGCTCGGCGGAACAGTCGCCGCAATCGTATTAGCCATCGGATTTACTATCGTGAGATTGCGAATGCGCGACAAGAAACCACAAACGTCCAGCTTTATTAGTATCAGTTCGGTTGAGAACGAGAGACCTCTAAACGAATGAAACTTCCACCCACTGACGTGGGTGGGATTCTTTAA
>JAICGQ010000316.1 GCA_025923035.1 Pyrinomonadaceae bacterium
ATTGTCGCGGTTCGCTATTTCCTGTTCCAGGTTAGTGTGGCCCATTGCGACCATCAGTGCGATTGCTTCGCGCCGCCAGCTTGAACCTGGGAATTGCTCGATAAGACGTTTTAGCGGCAACGTCGCGTCGTCCTTGCGTCCCTGCTTCTCGAGCGAGTAGCCATACCAGTAGAGCGCGGCATCGAGATCTCTGTCCTTGGGATAAACCCTGATGAAGTCTCTGAATTTGTCCGCGGCCTTCTGCCAGTTTTGGGCCTCGATGAAATCGCGTCCTTCGCGGAAGACTTGCATCGATGCGGTGTTCGACTTGTTTCCCTGCACGAAACGGTTCAGCTTGGCGATGTCCTGGTTGCGACCGGAAACACTGCCAACACTAAGCAGCGCCAGCAACATAATTGCGAGTGTCATGGGGGTCCGGCTATAAACGAATTTCTTCATGGTCTTTGTTTGTCCTTAATTTTCGATGGGTTGTTTCACCGCAGAGGCACAGAGAACGAGAGCACGCGCAGCGATCGAGCGGTGATCAAAAACGCACATAGCAGCTCCATGTTCCCTGTGCCTCTAAGGTGAAAACCTAGTCGTCAAGCGCGCGAGCAAGCGCAGCGGAATTGATTTGCAGGAGCGGGACGATGTTCTTGCGTTCGACACGCTCGCGAATGGTGCGGACCTTGTCGCCGTCCGGCTTGTCCGGAAGGTTCGCGATGTCTAACAAAATCGGTTCGAGACTTTCGAGTATTGAGGCGAGGTGCACGTCGCCATTCGCGTCGGCGGCACGCCGCAGGATCATGTTTTGATAGACGAGTTGTTGGGCGCGTTTCCGTTCGTAAGCGACTTCCTCACGGGCGCTCGAAGTGTTCAAGCGAACGTTTCTGAACGCACGCAACAAGGTTTCCGACTTTTCGAAGTGAATCACGGTTAGCGTTTCGGCGTCGGCTGATCGGACGCGCTCCGCTGGTGATGACGTCGGGTCAGGCTCACTAACGAGAGCAAACTGTTCACCCGGTTTCGGTTCACGAACGATTGGTTTCCTGGGAGCGGGCGCCGGCCGTTTCTCTTCTTTTGGCGTCGCCGATTTTTCTTCTTCTTTGGTTGGTTCGGGCGATGGAGCGGGCGTTGGACTTTCCACCACAGCCACTGTTTGCTGATCGGTGTTCGGTGTCTGATAAAAAACAAAACCAATAATCGCGCCGATCACGAGCAACGTCGCAAACGCAATCGCCGGCGTGCTCCAACCCCAACGCATCCCACTTACGGGAACACGATCTTCCTGCGTCAGGATCTTCTTCAGTGCACGATTGCTTACTACCGGATTCTTTAACGTCTCAAATCCTGCGATCTGACTGCGCAAGTTAAGAAAATCGGCGCGAACTTGTTCACACTCGGCACAGGTCAACACGTGGCGCTCGACTTCGCGCGCTTCGGCGGTTGCGAGTTCGCCATCGATCAACGAGGAAATCTTTTCTGTAAAACTACAACTCATAATTAACCTGCACTTGCTCCGGCAGTTTTGGCCCGCTTGCTCCAACGTTCTCGCAATGCTGCCCGCGCGCGAAAGATGTCGACCTTCACCTTGCTCTCTGAAACGTTCATCACGTCGCCGATTTCGCGGTAGCTCAACTGCTCCTGCTCTCTCAACAACAGCGCCGTCCGCTGATCTTCCGGCAAGGTGTGCAGCATCTCGAGCACCAACTGTTTCCGTTCGCGCGTCTCGTATTCCTGCTCGGGGTTCCGTGCCGCTGGTCTCAATGCTTCCACCACTCGATCAAAGAGCCGGTAACGCGTGTTTGACTTGCGAAACTCGTTAATGGCCAGGTTTCGCGCGACGCGATAGAGCCAGAAGCGCGCTTCACCCGGCGGGAGAGTTCCCCAGGCTGTGCGATGAAGTTGCAGGAAGCTCTCCTGTGCCAAATCCTGCGCCAGCGGCGCGCGGCCTCCCAATAAACACTCCAGAAAGCGGCATAGGCTAGGGTAGAAATCCTGAAACAGCATGGTGAACTCGTCATCTTCGCTCGCCATAAGCTGCGCTACGTCTCCTAAAACACGTGTGGTCGTGAAAAGTTACAAAGAAAATTAGTCGAATTGTACCGGTCCGGCGTTTTTAGTAACCGGGCGCCGGAAAATCAATGGAACGCGTGCCGGAATTTCCGTATGTTAGTGGACCAATGAATCGCAGAGTCGCATATTTATTGGCTTTTTTTGCCGCCGCAGTATGTTTCGGCTTTGCCGGGCCGGCAGAAGCTTCTGACGCACCTTTCGACACTTTCGGGCGCGTCGGCCACTGCGACCTCGGTGCGCGCCTCGACAATTTCGCGATCTCGCTCCAGAACGATCCCGGTTTGACTGGTTACATCGTCGCTTACGGCCCCGACGGCAAAGGGGTAGGGTCGGGGCGACAAAGATTGGAGTTGATGAAAGATTATCTCGTCAACACGAGAGGTCTGCCGAAAAGCCGCGTTAAGACCGTCTACGCCGGACGCTACGAAGAGATCGTCGAACCCAAAACTGAACTGTGGCTCCTTCCTGCGGGCGCATCCCTTCCCGAGCCGCGGAAGTTTCAAACCAACATCGATACGTTCAAAGGTCTCTTCCATGAGGACGCGATTGCAGACTACATCGACATCCTGTGGGAAGACGAGATGGGCCCGGGCATCGGTCTGGCCGTCGATGCAGCGTTCGCCGATATGCTGCAAACGCAGAAAAAAGCGACGGCCTACATAGTCAGTTACAACGGCGTGGAAGCAGCGCCCGGATCAGCCAAACGCGCGATGCAGAGACAGCTCGAACGATTCAAACACCACGAGGTCGATTTGAGCCGGGTGAAAACGATCTTCGGCGGTGTTCGTAATAAGACCAAGATTCAGCTTTGGATCACCGCATCTGGTGATCCACCGCCGGTAGCCGACGGCGGTGATGAGCCACCGCCGCGCAAGAGTGTTGAAGTTACCAGTCAATCAGACTTCACGTTAGGTGTAGCTCACAATGAACGCGCTGTTTTTAATCGAATGTTGGAAGTGTTGCGCAGTCAACCGACGTTGAAAGCCGTCGCGATCGTCAGTTTGGAAGGTAAGAAACCCGAGCCGGAGCCGGAACCGGAGGAAGAAGCTGACGCAACGACGCCAGCTGAAGCTGCCGAACCGCTGTCAGTCGAGGAACAAGGTGATCCACCGGCCGATCTCCCGAAACTGGTCCAGAAATGGCGCGAGGAGTTAATCACTCATAAGATCAAGCCGGAACGCTTTGTCGTGCTGTTCGCCACGAGCCCGTCTGACGAAGTAATCACTTACGGAAACTTTATCGCGGTTTGGGTCGTGCCACCGGGCGAACCACTTCCCGATCCAAATGCGAAGTATGATGAGGAAGTTGTCGACGAGATCGACGATCAGGAACCATCGCTTGGCGCGCGCATTGGTCTCTTCCTTCGCAAGGATCCCTGAACATTCCTTTCAAACGTTGTTCAAAATACTCAACGCCGTCGTTGAAAAGATCTGCGTCTTCTCTTCCTGACTGATCTCCAGGCCCTCAATCGACGAAACAGCGCGATCGATCGAACCCAACAGGTGCGGATAGTCGCTGCCCATCACCATGTGGTCCGCGCCGACCATGTTGCGCACCATGTTGAGCGTGTGCGGACTGAACGAGACCGTGTCGTAGTACAACCGCTTCAAGTAGACGCTCGGCAGCTTGTCGATCTTCGCGCGGCAGTCGGCAAAGTCGCGAAAGCCGTTGTCCATTCGTTCCATCAGATACGGCACTGCGCCGCCCAGGTGGCCGATGATCCAGCGAATGTCCGGCAGCTCTTCAAACATCCCGTCGTAACACATACGCGCCACCGCGAGACTCGTGTCGAACGGAAAACCGATGATTGGACCAAGCACGTATTCGCGAAATGATTCGGAATTCGCCGGTATCATCGGATGAAGAAAGATGCACAGCTTCATTCGATTCGCTTCTTCGAAGAACGGCCGGTACTGCGGCGCCGTCAGCGGCTTGCCGCCGATGTTGCTGAGCAGGACCACGCCGTTTAGCTTGAGATTGTCGATCGCGCGATGAAGCTCTTTGAGCGCGGCGTCGGGCGCGTCCATCGGGATCGAAGCGAAGCCCTTGAAGCGTGTTGGATGGCGGGCGATCAGGTCGGCGTACGAGTCGTTGATCATCCGCGCGACGGCGGGTTGGTGTTCGCCGTCGGTGAAAAAGACGTTTGGCGTCGAAAGAGACACAACCTCGACGTCGATGCCGACGCGGTCCATGTCTTCGAGACGCTGGTTGACGTCTGTCATCGCCGGTGTGACGCCGAAGAAACGCGCGCCGCGGTAGGTGATGATCGTCTGGCCCGTCGAGCTCGTGTCGAAGGAGAACTCCGAAGGAAGATCGCGGATCGTTTGGAAGAACTGTTCGGTGTAGAAGTGTGTGTGCAGGTCGAGTTTCATTTTGCGTTTGCCTTGCGGCTTTCACGAAGTTTAACTCCGCGGACAGCGGCCGCGATCATCCGGTTCACTGCGGCGATCGAGAGTCCACCTTCGTCGGTGGACGGGATCGTCGCGAAGCCGATTCGCGGATGCTTTTTCGTAACGACTGAAAATCGCTTCGAAGAGTTTTGCTAGAAAGCACCTCGTTTAGAGAGTCTTGATCATTTCGTATTGCGCGAGCACCTGCTTGTAACCGTTGGCTTCGTAAAATGCGAGGGCGCCAGTTAGATTTTCGTCGATGTTGTTGATCTTGAGTGGTTCCGTGGCTTCGAGCGACGCAAGAACTGCCGAGCCGATGCCACGGCGTCTGTGTTTTGGTGATACGGCGAGTTGCATAAGGTTCGCGGAGGGAAGAAACGTTACGCCGTAACCGACGCATTCGTCGTTTACGAAGGCGCCGAGTATTGTTCGTTCATTAACGACGCGATCGACAGCTTCAATCGAGTTTTGCCACGATGGATAACCGTCCCAGAATGTGCGAAACAACTGCCAGTCGGGTTGTGCGAGTCGTCGAATCCTCGTATCGCTAAAACCACCGCCGATCGATTTATCCGAGCGGCGGAACACCGCGAGTCGTCGTGTTTCGATAAATCCGTGTTTCCGGTAAAGCGTCGCAGCCGGGACATTTGAGGTTAAGACTTCAAGCAGATATTGGCCGACGCCTCTTTCTTTCAGTTTCAGCTCGACAAACTGCAACAGCTCTTTTGCCGTTCCGCGTCCGCGATGTCCGGGAATGATTGCCATGCCGCCGTCGTACGCCGTCGTCTTTCCTTGCCACTCGCCGAGGCCATTCAGGCAGAACCCGATCATACGTTCGCCGTCGAAAGCAGCGGCAGTGATTTCGAGACGCACTCCGTCGCGTGCGAGTCGCTGACGAAACTGCTCGCGCGACACTCGCATGTCGACTTCGTAATCCGAGAATGCGAGTAGGAAACACTCGTGCAACGAATGGAAGTCGTCATCGGACAGTAATCGATAAGCGATCATAATCGAATCGCAACAATTGAGAGTAATCGGCGGATGCTATAGTAACGAACAGTTAGCTGGTTTCTTAAATCTTCCGATCACAGTAGCAGCGGCGGCGCTCCCCGACAGCTCCACTCCAGCCACAACTCAATAACGGCAGCGGAAAGTATCCAAACGGGGCATTAGACTATGAGTTCTCAAGCACGTGTCAGTAATGATGAACGCGGTCAGCCGAGGCTTGTTAATGGTCAGCAAGGTAACGTTAATAAAGACAATTGGCTCGGGTTTGTGGGCGACGTCGTCAATTTTACGGGCGAAGTGAGCTTCAGATCGATGCTGCGGATTGATGGGCATTTTTCGGGTGCTGTTACTTCACAGGATGGGACGCTGATCGTTAGCACGGGCGCGGAAGTGACGAAGGCGGTGATCAAAGTGGCGGTCGCGAAGATCAATGGGACGGTCGAGGGCAATATTCTTGCCAGTAAGGAACTTGTGCTCGGGCGAACGGCGAATGTGACGGGCCATTTGATTGCGCCGGCGTTGGTGGTTGAAGAAGGCGCGCAACTGAATGGTAGTTGCCGGCG
>JAICGQ010000317.1 GCA_025923035.1 Pyrinomonadaceae bacterium
CTGTATCCCGCAAAGCAACAAAATCCGAGCCAGGACGAGGAGCAGGAGAAACTGAATCGCAATCCGGAAGGTTCGAGTTTGCGTGGCTTATGGTCCGATTTCGATTTTCTGCAAAAGACGGGGACGCCAGACTTTAATGCGCTGTTGCGGAACACGCAGTTTGGCGATGCGCACGGGCACGGCTGGCTGTTTCGCAAAGTCTTCAAACGCGATCGCAAGGGTAACTTGCTGGATGCGGCTGGCAACATCGTCGCCGCTGACGATCCGAAGAAGTTCGACAAGGCGGTGCATCTCAACGACATTCATCTCGAACGCGGCATGCACTGCGTCGATTGTCACTTTCGTCAGGACTCGCACGGCGACGGCAATCTCTACAACGAACCGCGCGCGTCGATCGAGATCGCCTGCGAAGATTGCCACGGCACGATCCAACTTAAGGCGACGCTGTTTACTTCCGGTCCGGCTGCCGCAACGGCAACTGGCGCGGCAGCCGAACGTCGCAAGAACCAAAAACAGCCGCTGGTGGGCCAGGACCTGACGCGTATTCGCGTGCGAGACGCCGAGGGAGCTCGCGTTCCGCTGTTTCAACGCGTGACGCGCGATCGTAAACGCAAGGACGAGCAGGGACGCGACGTCGACCTGAAGAGCGGCGACATCATGCAGAACTCGATGGTCGTGCCCGGTCGTTGGTGGCGCGTGCCGCAAACACTCGACACAGTGACCGCCGGCGCGCGTGATTACAATGAAAAGTCTCGCTACGCGAAAACCATCCGCAAAGACAACACGACGTGGGGCGACGTTCCCGCTGACGCGAACCAACTCGCGCATCGCGACAACGATATGACCTGCGTCGCGTGTCATTCGTCCTGGATGACGAGCTGTTTCGGTTGTCACCTGTCGATGCAGGCGAATCGCAAGATGCCGAACCGACACAACGAAGGCGGCAACACACGCAACTACACGCAGTACAACTTTCAGGTCTTGCGCGACGACGTTTTCATGCTCGGACGCGATGGAACAGTGACCGGAAAGCGTGTGGCGCCGGTGCGTTCGTCGTCGGCTGTGCTTGTCAGTTCGCAGAACCAGAATCGCGAATGGATCTACTCGCAACAGCAGACGACCTCCGCGGAAGGTTTTGCCGGGCAGGCATTCAACACGCACGTACCGCACACCGTGCGATCGACGGAAACGAAGCAGTGCAGCGACTGCCATGTGTCCGCGAAGAACGACAACAACGCGTGGCTCGCGCAGGTGATGTTGCAGGGTACGAACTTCGTCAACTTTATGGGCCGGTATGTTTACGTCGCTGCGGATCACTCGCTCGACGTCGTCGTTGCGACCGAACACACGGAACCGCAGGCCGTGATCGGCAGCACGTTGCAACAGATTGCGTATCCGTCGAATTACGAAAAATTCGTGCGTGGCGGCCGCACGTTGAAAACGTTTTACGAGCACGTCGGGAATCCGCGTGTGTTGCAGGTGCAACTGCGTGGTGAATATGCGTACGTCGCTGCGGGTGAAGGTGGATTACGCGTTTACGACGTCGCACAGATCGATCACAAGGGTTTTTCGGAACGGATCGTGACCGCGCCGGTGTCGCGTTTCGGTCAGAAGTTCTGGGTCAAGACGAAATACGCGACGGCAGTGGCTGCGCCGACCACGCTCGCCGTCGATCCCGCGCGAACGCGGCGGCCGGAGAACGAAGAACAGCCGATTCATCCGCTTTACGGTTATCTGTACATCGCTGATAAGTACGAAGGGTTGATTTTAGTCGGCGCCGCGACGCTGCTCGACGGTGATCCCTTGAATAATTACTTAAAACGCGCACGACCTGCATTTAACCCTGACGGCGTTCTGAATAACTCGAACAATATTGCGATCGCCGGCAACTACGCATACATCACGACTGATAACGCGCTTGTAGTCGTCGACATCAACGATCCGTTAAATCCCCGGATTGCCAAAACGCTTCCATTCAAACACCCACACGCGATTGCCATTCAATTTCGCTACGGATTTGTGGTTGACGACGACGGATTAAAAGTAATCAACCTCGCCAACTTGACTCAGGTCGAAGGCGCGTTCGTGCCGCTCGAAGATGCGCACGATGTTTACGTCGCCCGAACCTACGCCTACGTCGCCAACGGAAAGCACGGTCTGGCGATCGTCGACGTGGAGCAGCCGGAGTCGCCGCGCCTCGATCTAAGTTACAATGCAGACGGTCAACTGAACGACGTGCATCAAGTGAAAGTCGCGATGACGAACGCGAGTCTTTTCGCGTACGTCGCCGACGGCAAGAACGGGCTGCGTATTCTGCAACTGACCTCTCCCGAAACGATGCCGGAATACGCCGGTTTCAGCCCGCGACCGCGCCCGGTGCTGATCGCGACGTTCAAGACCAAAGGCGAGGCACTTGCGGTTTCGAAAGGCCTCGATCGCGATCGCGCCGTCGATGAAAGCGGCAATCAGGTGTCGGTGTTTGGACGCCGCGGCGCGCGGCCGTTTACGTTTGACGAGATGATTCGTATGCTGCGCACCAACGACGGACGCGGCGATTGGTTCAAGGTCAGCGACTCCCCCGCCACCGCACCACTGAAGTAGAACACGATGAAAAGATCGGGTGTTGCAGATCTTCCGCTTCACGGTGGGCGTGTCCCCATGTGGCTCGCCACCCGCATGACCAAACTCGGGACTGCGATCACCGAGGCCATCGTTTACGACTACGGCACGTCCGCTTTTCTCTCACGACTCAGCGATCCTTACTGGTTCCAGGCGCTCGGCGCCGTAATGGGAATGGACTGGCATTCGTCCGGCATCACGACGTCCGTGATGGGCGCGTTGAAACGCGGTCTCGCTCCGAAAGCTGATGAACTTGGACTCTACATCTGCGGCGGCCGCGGACGTTTCTCTCGCAACACACCAACCGAATTGCGTCAGCTCGGCGACCGGCGTGGCTTCGACGGCGAAGCGCTGGTGCGCACGAGTCGACTCACGGCGCGCATCGACAACAACGCCATCGCCGATGGTTTTCAAATCTACCTTCACAACTTCGTCCTCACCGTAGACGGCGAGTGGGCGGTGGTCCAACAAGGCTTGAACGATCGCAGTGGTCTGGCCCGGCGTTATCACTGGCACTCCGCAACCGTGAAAGACTTCGTCGCCGATCCACACACCGGAATCGTCGGGGAGAACCAGGGCACCATCATGAATCTCGTCGACACACAGGCTCGCCCCGCGCAGAAGGCGCTGCTCGAAATCGCGCACGAGCACCCGGACAAGACGTTGCACGCTGCACGTCATCTCAGGCTCCCGGCGCATCATGAAGTCCGCGCGAAGAACGTCGATCTGAAGCGACTCGGCGCGGTGCTGGCTGTCGCTTACGAACGCGGGCTTCACGACTTCGCGGAGTTGCTGTTGCTCGAGAACCTTGGACCACGCACATTGCAATCGTTGGCCCTGGTCGCGGAAGTGGTCCATGGGGCGCCGAGCCGTTTCAACGATCCCGCACGCTTCTCATTCGCGCACGGTGGCAAGGATCGTCACCCTTTCCCGGTTCCTCTCAAGACGTACGACAAGTCGATCAACTTCCTGCGCACGTCACTCGACGCAGCGAAGCTCGGGGATCGCGAAAAGATCGACGGGTTTCGTAGACTCGAAGGTTTCGTCCGCGCCGTTGAAACACGACTCGAACCGCGCGCTGATTTCGACGCGGTGATCAAACACGAACACGAATTACAGAAATCACTCTTCTAATCCCGTTCGCGTCAGAATCAAGACCGTTCACGTATTAATTCTTGTGATTGGCAGAATTTGTGTTCTAAACACTCACCGAAGGAGAAACCCATGACTTTAAGAATCTTTTTGCTTGTTTTGTTGATGGCCGGATCTGTCGCGGCACAGTCGCCAAACGACGAACTCAAGAAAGGCTACAACGAAGTCACCGACTGGATTGTTAAATCAGCCGAGATGGTTCCGGCCGACAAGTACAACTACAAACCCATCGACACCGTGCGCACTTTCGGCCAGTTGGTTGCTCACATCACTGAGTCGTACAACTACTTCTGCGCGCGTGGCGTGGGAAAGCAAGTCGAGTGGTCTGAAGCCGGCGAAAAAGGGAATACCGACAAAGACACGGTGGTGCCCAAACTCAAGGAAGCCATCGGCCGCTGCACGGCTGCGTACGACGCGAAGACATCGCAGTTTGGACTACTGTTCGCGAACGTGACTCACATCAATCTGCACTACGGAAACATGATCACTTACATGCGGATGATGGGCCTGAAACCGCCCTCGAGCTAGGCAACACTCGCGCTCCATCAAGCACCTCACACGTGTCGTCCGTATCTTTTTTAACGAAGATACGGATGACACGCAGATTGCGCACGAATAGAAGATTCCCGCAACATTGAGCGGTTGATTCTGCGAGTGCATTTGCTAACCTGTTCGACGCCCCCACTGTTAATTCGCCCCGACACAAGAAGCATCTAAGGAGTGCGGCTAGTGCATTCCTGAAAAGGACTGAAGGAGCAAACTATGAGCTTTAACAGGTTTCGTCCATTCACCGCCGGTTGCATGCTTGCCGCGTTTATGTTGGCTGCGCCATTGGTGCTGGGCCAACAAGTAACACCGACACAAACAAGCACGGCCGCCACGGACCGCAACACTGCGATTCGATCTGTTCCCAGCGGCTCGAAGATGAAGTTCAGAGGTGTCGTAATCGAGCGCAACGGCGATATTTTCACCATCCGCGACCGCAGTCGCGCGGACTATCAGGTTCTCATAACAGACCAAACCAGTATCAAGACTCACGGTGGGTTCTTGCGCAGCGGTAAAAAATATCCAGTAACCGATATCCTGCGAGGGCTGATTGTAGAAGTTGAAGGTAAAGGCGATAACGCGGGTCAGCTCGTGGCCGACAAGATCCGATTCAACGAGTCAGACATGCGCGCGGCAATTACCAGCGACACTCGTGTGAGTCCGGTCGAAGCGAACCAGGAACGTCTGGCCGGTCAGATGGATGAGCTCTACGCCGTGGCTGCCGAAGCTCGCGCCGAAGTTAAAGCGGTGAACGAGCGCGTCTCGGCTCTTGACGACTACGACGTGCAGGAGTCAGTAGCGGTAACATTCAGAACCAACAGTTCGGTGTTGTCACCGGAAGCGAAAACACAGCTTGACGAGCTTGCCGCGAAAACGCAGGGCGCTCGCAACTTCATGATCGAGGTCGCCGGCCACACGGATTCTACCGGCAGCGACGCGAAGAATTTCCGTTTGAGCCGTGCGCGTGCTGAGGCCGTCGTGCAGTATCTCGCGGTGCAGCACAAGATTCCGCTCCGCCGGTTCGTGACTCCGATGGGCTATGGAAAAACCGAGGCCGTTGCAGACAACACGAGCGCCGTAGGACGCCAGCAGAACCGTCGCGTGGACGTGAAAATGATCATCAACCGTGGATTGAACTCCGGAACGAGCGTACCGACGACCAGTTCGACAGCGCCGACGCGTCCGTAGTTAACGTACAAACGGGATTAAACCAGTTGTTCTATCCGTGTTTCTCCTGAGCGGGGAACACGGATAGTTTGTTTTCGGGTATACGGTTTCGCATCCCGAGACCCGTTTTCGTCCATCGCCGGGGGAATTTCCGCAACGAAACCCTCGAAAATCGCGGTTTTTGGGTTGCCTTTTGTGGCCTCCGGTTTGCACTAACAGCGCTACCATGACAAACGCAGAAGTCTTCCCAATCGTGAATAGCGGCTTTGCCGCGAAAGCTAAATCGAAAACGCAGCAGCTTGCGCCGCAGTCCGATCATGCGCTGGCGATCGCGGCCGGCGAAGGCGACATGGGCGCATTCGAACAGTTGTACGAACGACACAACCGCCGCGTGTATTCGCTGTGTTTGCGTATGACGCAGAACGCAGCGGAGGCGGAGGATCTCGCGCAGGAAGCGTTCATCCAGCTTTTTAGAAAGATCGGCAGCTTCCGTGGCGAATCCGCGTTCACCA
>JAICGQ010000318.1 GCA_025923035.1 Pyrinomonadaceae bacterium
CGCTTCGTCAACGTACCGATCGAAGGAAGATGCTGCTGTAGAAAGCAGGTCGAATTGATCAGTTCGATCCCTTCGCTCTGCAACTCCGCGGCAATCGCGCCGATCAGCGAATCCGTGTTACGTCGCGGCAGTCGCAACAGCACTTTCAACATTCGGGCATCAGGCACGGCGCGACTGAAGATCTGCACGTGCTTCACCTGCCCGGCCATGATCGCCTTCTCGACACCTTCGTCTTTGAAGAAACGAATCATGCGTCCAAGCTGTCCAATCCCGACCCACTCGACACGATCCGCCAGTTGTTCAATCGACGGATCCGTCTCTTCGCGGATCGCCGCCACGACCATGCGCGCACCTGACTGCCGAGCTCCTTCCACAACCATGAAAGGAAACCTTCCGTTGCCCGCAATCAATCCGAATTTCATTTGGTGACGCCGCGATCCGACGCTTCGATGAAACGCAGCAAGTCGGTCACTTCAGGAGAGCCGCTGATCTCTTCGCGGATGCGTTCTACAGCCTGCGTAGTGTTGAGCTTGGAAGACAAGAGCAGATGAAAAGCGTGATGCAGCGCATCGATCGCGCTGCGTGGGTAACCGCGCCGCTTCATGCCGGTGATGTTGAGTCCGTAGCACTTCGCGTGATTGCCGACGGTCAGCGCAAACGGCAGCGCGTCTTTCACAACTACCGAATACCCGCCGATGTAAGCCTCTTTGCCGACGCGGCAAAACTGATGCACGCCGGAATACGCGCCGATGTTCGCGCGATCTTCGATGACGACGTGGCCCGCGAGCGTGGCAGCGTTTGCCATGATCACGCCGTCGCCGATCACGCAGTCATGCGCAACGTGCGCCTGGGCCATGATCAAACAGTCGTCGCCGATCTTCGTCAACATGCCACCGCCGGCAGTGCCACGATGAATCGTCACGAACTCGCGAATCTTGTTGCGCTGTCCGATTCTCGTTTCTGACGGTTCGCCTTTGTATTTCAGATCCTGCGACGCGAGACCGATCGAAACAAACGGAAACACATGCGTTTCAGCGCCGATGAAGGTGCGACCGTCAACGACGCAATGCGATTCGAGCCGCACGCCATCCGCAATCTCTACCTCGTCGCCGACAACACAATACGGCCCGATGAAACAATCTAAACCGATGCGGGCGCTTGAGCTGACGATTGCTGTGGGATGGATACTGGTTGGGTGAGTGGCAGCAGACATCGATCTATTCCCGATTTGTCTGTTCCGCGGCGTCACGTGGGGCGACGATGCTCATGATCTCGGCATCGGCCGCCAACTGGCCGTCGACTTTCGCTTCACCTCGCATGCGTTGCACGCGCGAACCGATGCGCAATGCGGTGACTTCAAGCACGAGCGTATCGCCGGGAACGACTGGCCGGCGAAAACGTGCTTCCTTGATACCCGTAAACAGGACCAGCTTCTGATCGCGATCCTCGATCTCTCGCAACGCGAGCACTGCGCCGACCTGGGCCAACGCTTCGACGACCAACACGCCCGGCATCACCGGCGCACCAGGAAAGTGGCCCTGAAAATACGGCTCGTTGATGCTGACTTGTTTAATACCGACGATCCGTTCTTTTGGAACCAGCTCAACAATGCGGTCGACCAGCAGAAACGGGTAGCGGTGCGGCAGGAGTTTTTGTATAGCCTGGGAATCGAGGACTGTTTCCATCTGTATCCGTGAATCCGTGAACAGAAAACACGGATATGACTATGGCGTCGTCGTCGACGTCGCTGCAGTGACCGGGTTCTTGCTGTTGAAGTCAGTGATGAATGCGCGCGTGATGTTTGTGCTCTCCGCGAAATAAAGCAGCGGCACTTGCGCGCCATCGATTACGACGTTGATTCCGCGTGCTTTCGCAAAGGCTTCGAGGGCCGTGCCGATTTCAAGCTGCAAGGGGCGGAACAAATCGTCGCGGCGCTTGTTGTAAGCGTTCTGCGCGTCTTCCGCTTTACGTTGAATGTCTTTCTTGAGCTGTTCGAGTTGATCGATCTTCGCCTGAATTGAAGGTTGATCGATTGGCGTTCCGGCCGGCGCGTCGCGAAGCTTGGTAATCTCCGCCTCGAGCGCCTGAGCGCGGTTTTGCATCCCCGTGAGTTCGTTTTTCGCCGCCGAAAACTCGCTGTTCAGTTTGTTGAGCACGCTGGTGAACTTCAGAATGCCGGTCTTCGGATCCATGAACTCATCCGTGTAGATGACGGCCAGCTTGCTGATCGGCAAAGCCACTGTCGCTTGTGCCCCGCCAGCCGGTGCACCTGTCGCCGGAGCGGCTGTAGTAGGTGGTGGAGTCGGACGCGGAGCCGCGGGTGTTGCTGGACGCTGAGCGACTGCGGTAGTGGCCAGCGCCACGAAGATCAAACTTAGAAAGAGGGGCTTATTAATCATGATGGTTGCCGCGAGGGCCTCGGCGCGCGAGGCCCCAGGCTGAAGTATTCAATCGGCTATGGCTGCGTTGGTGTGGCCGCTGGAGTGGTCACCGCTGCGGTCGCCGGGTTCTTGCTGTTGAAGTCGTTAATGAAAGCACGCGTAATGTCGATGTTTTCGGCGGCGTATGCGAACGGAACGTTGCTGCCGTCGACGATCACAGTGATACCGCGAGCTTTGGCGAAAGCTTCGAGTGCCGTGCCGATGTCTCTCTGCAACGGAAGGAAAATGTCCTGCCGGCGCTTCTCGTAGGCTGCCTGGGCGTCCTCACCTTTGCGCTTGTACTCCAGATTCGCCTGATCGAGCTGCTCCCGCTTTTGCCGGATCGTGTTTGGGTCGGCAACGGCTTGCGTGTCGTTGATCTCTTTGGTCAGGGTGTTGATTCTGGTTTGCAGATTCTGCAGTTCGGTTTGCCGCGGCTGGAACTCCCGGTTCAGGGTGTTCATCAAGCTGCTGAACTTGGCGATGCCTGTCTTGGCGTCCAGGAACGCTTCCGAATAGATCACGGCCATTTTGCTATCCGGGACGGCTACGTTGGCAGGAGCCTGGGGCTGAGCTGCTGGAGCCTGACCGGCTGGCGGTCGCTGTTGTGTTTGTGCTGACGTGGAAACTGCAACAGTCGTCAGCAGGCCGACCGCAGCAAAAAAGCTAGCTATCTTCATGACTTTCTAATACTACTCCTTACATTGAGGGTGGATGGGACTAACCCTTGTGGTGACAATTACCGAGTGACAAACTCCGGTGTAAAACTATTACGGACAAAGTTCTTAGTGTCGGGCCAGCCGCCGCGGGTTGGCTCACGCAATTAAAAGGTTCGTCCGACACTGAAGCGAACAACCCTCTTCTTCTCGTTAAAGAAGAACGGAAACCCGTCGATGAACTGGTTCGGCCGGGCGTTTGGATTATACGCAAAGATCAACCGAAACGGTACATTGATGACGGGTACCTGAACCCGGACTTCCATACCTAAACTCGATCGGTAGTCGCCGATACTGTCAAACAAACTCTGTGACAATCGCACGATACTGTTCGTTTGCGCCTCACCGCGGAGAAACACCGGCTGGAAGCCACGAGGCAGCAACGTTACCGGATCGACGTCGCCCGTCTGGGCAGCTTCGAGTTCCGCCTGGCTGATGATGCGATTGTCGCGTGCAACGAGACTCAGGAACGGCGACGCCGCCAGATTCGTGTTCGTACACAACGCCAGCGAACTCAAGCTAATCGGCACATTCTGACCGAATCGGGCGCACGGCAGCACACCAACGGTCGAAAGAAACGGCTGGTCGGGCAGAAACTCGCTGGAGAACGTTTGATCGGACTTGCTGCGGATGTTGAATGCCGTACCGATGTCGGCGAAAGCCGCGAGACTCACCGCATCGCCGATGATCGGAATACGATATTCGAAGTTTCCGAGCAGTTGCGTATCGCCGCCCACGGACGTGAACGAACGCGGCAAGCTGACGACGTTGGAGCCTGTCGCTCCGGTGAATGTTCCCAGCGTGATCGCCGCTTGCGGCGGCAGTTGCGGAACCGGGGTGATGTCGCCCGAACCAGTTGACGAGAACACAACGTTCTGCGACGTGATGAATGAATCAACCGGCGCGATCGGGCTGATCGACCGGACGTTGTAACCGCGGATCGTGAACTCGTCGCCCAGGAAGTAGCGCTCGAAGATCGGAATACCGTCGACAAACGCCAGCGAGTTTGCGTTTCGCACCTTGTCAGTGATCGCAAAACTGCCGACCGTTCCGGCGATGATGCGGAAGCCGAAGACCTCCGGGCGCGGCGATTTCTTGCGCCGGACCGGGAAAAACTGCGTGTACGAGAGTGTCGGCTGATACGTGCGCACGTCGCCAAAGAGTCCGGCAACTGCGATCGCCGCCGATATCTCGCGTCCGCTCGTCGGGTCGATGCTGGCGTTCCGCGTGTCGTACGAGAACGTCGTCGTGATGCGGCTCGTCAGAATGTTTGGCTGACGATAGATAACGGGGATGAACGTTTGACTGGACGGATCCGTGTTCCCCTCGGGATCTTTCACCGACGACAGCGACAACTGGTACGAAGCACCGACGCGCGAAAATTGTGTAAACCGGCGCTTACGATAAAACTCCGAAAGCGGCGCGCTCACGTAAATCGATCCGCCGTATGAATCGCGAGTGAACAGGTTCTGCTCGTCAACGTCCTGGAAGTTAAAATTCTGATTGATCAAGTCCTGCTGCGCTTCCAGGTTCTGCGAAAGGAACGTGCCCTCGCCGAAGAACTTCTGCGAGAACGCGAACACCGAGAAGCCCGCGCTGATCGGCCGGTCTTTGATGTACGGCTCAGTAAACGAGAACTGGAACGAGCGCTGCCGGTTGCCGGCGGCCATCACGAACGAAAGCACTTCGCCGCGACCGAGCAGGTTGTTGGTCGAATATTCCAAACCAAAGAACGAACCACCGATACCCGAGATGCCGCCGTTGAACGAGATCTGCTGGCGGCCGCGTTCACTGACTTTCAGAGACAGGTCGACAGTCGCTTCTTCGTCGTTCGTTCGACGATCGACGTCTTTGTCTTTATCGATTGGGTTGAAGTAACCAAGCTGGTTCAGCTTGACGACCGAGTATTCCCAGTAGGCGTCGTTGTAAATGTCGCCTTCGTTGATCAGCACTTCGCGGCGCAGCACGTTGTCGCGCGTGAATGTGTTGCCGACGAACTCGAGGCGCCGCAGTGTGAACTGTTTGCCTTCTTCAATCGTGACGGTGAAGTCGACGACGCCTTCGTTTGGATTCTGCGGATTGTCGTGGAAAGTGGGCACCGGCTCAGCGGTGTACTCGATAAAGCCCTGCTGCCCGTAAAACTTCTTCAGGTTCTCGAACAATCCCTTGGTGACTTTCTCACCGTCTGCGATGTCGCCCTTGTTCAAACCGATGACGGCTTTGATCTGCGCTTCGGAGAAGATCGAGTTGCCTTCGACTTTGAACTCGCCCAGGCGATAAACCTTGCCTTCGATGATTGGCACCGTTATGCGCAGACCTTCGTCGACCGATGAGAGCAACGGCAACGGCAGGATCGGAAAACCGGTGCGACGACGGCCGACACTTTCGATTCGCGGCTCACCGTGTCGCGCCTGAAGGTAACCCTTCGAGCGCATGTGGTTGTCCACGGCCCGCAGGTCGTATTCAAGCTTCTCGCGGTGGAGGATGTCCGAGCTTTTGAAGCGGGTGATCAGGCCGGCTTCTTTGACG
This sequence comes from Pyrinomonadaceae bacterium, assembly GCA_025923035.1. Lineage (GTDB taxonomy): Bacteria > Acidobacteriota > Blastocatellia > Pyrinomonadales > Pyrinomonadaceae > PSRF01. Next base: position 5,666 of record JAICGQ010000318.1, read on the forward strand.
TACTTCATCGCGCCGCGAAGCTCGCCGTCACTGAAATGGGTGTTACCTTCAAAATGGACTTCGACGACGCGCACGCGATCGCCTTCGTCGATCTTGAAGTTGACGGCCAGCGACGTCGCTGAAACTTCTTCCGTCTCAACTTCGACAACCGCGTTCGGATGACCGCTCTCGGAAAGCAGTTCCTTGATGACGCGCGAACCAGTGCGGATCTTGACCGGGTCGTAGATGTTCTCTTTAGCCACGCCGACGCGGCGCTCGCGAAACGCCTTGAGCACGTCTGATTCCTGCACGCTCTTCAAGCCATC
>JAICGQ010000319.1 GCA_025923035.1 Pyrinomonadaceae bacterium
AGCCGTTGCGGTGTATATTGCGGGGCAAGAGAGACGGTTGGTGGATCCTCCGTCTCAAGTGGTTGCTGGGGTGAGGACAGTAACCACGAATATGGATGGGCGCGACGCACTCCCACGTATGTCGCGCCCATTCGCTATTTAACGGCTTACGTCAGTTGCCCCAAAATGCGCCGGCTTGAACTCGCCCTTAACCAGGAAACTCGACGAAGTGAAATCAATGTCGGTCGCGGGATCAGACTGAATCTCGCGCAGCTCATCTCGCCTGCACTAGCACGAAACCCTCGGCGCATCGGAATCATCTCCAACGACCGTGTTTTTCAACTCTACGGCCGTGACGTCGTTCGCAAATTGAAACGCGAAGGGTTCAAGGTTTTCGAATGGTTGATGCCCGAAGGCGAGCGTTACAAGTCATTTCGGGTGCTTGAAAACGCGGTCAAGTTTCTGAACGACAACGAGTTCGAGCGAGATGACCTGGTGGTGGCGCTGGGTGGTGGAGTAGTCGGAGATCTCGCCGGGTTTGCGGCCGCGATTTACCTGCGCGGGTTGCCGCTCGCGCAGATGCCGACGACGTTGTTGTCGCAAATAGACTCGTCGGTGGGCGGCAAAACCGCGATTAATTTGCCGTCCGGGAAGAACCTGGTCGGCGCGTTTCATCAGCCAGCCTGCGTTGTCATCGACACGGAAACGCTGGTGTCGTTGCCGCAACGAGAGCTGGTCTCGGGTTTTTGCGAGATGGTGAAACAGGCTCTCATCGCCGACAAAGCGCTGTTTGAGCAGACTGTTTCCGGATTGCGGCAGGTGCGTCAGAAAAGCGACTTCCTGCTCACGTCTGATTTTGAAAACCTGATTGCCGCGCACTGTGCGTTCAAGGCGAGCATCGTCGCGAACGATGAGCGGGAATCGACCGGCCGCGCCGATGCGAAGTCGCGCCGCATTCTGAATTTTGGGCACACGACGGCGCATGCGTTGGAGGCGGTGACAAACTATCGACAGTTCCGGCACGGCGAGGCGGTTGGTTATGGAATGTTAGTTGCCGGAGAGTTGTCGAGAAACCTGGGCTTGCTCGACCCGGGAGAGCTTGAGTTGTTGCGCGAAGCGGTGCATCTCTGCGGGCCGTTACCACGTGCCGACAATCTCGATCTCAATCACATCATCAGCGCGCTAAAGCACGACAAAAAGAGCGTCGATGGGCAGATCAATTGGGTGTTGCTCGAGGGGGTGGGTTTGCCGAGGATCCTGGCAGGCAAGCTCATCAGTGCGAAATCGTTGCGACTCTCGCTGCGGGCTGGGTTACAGGCTGCGCGAGGCGGAAGGAAAGTTCAGAGTAATGCGAAGATCAAGTGAACGCGGCGCAGGCCGGGTGCAGTTCTTGATAGTAATGACCATCATCGTGGCGACGGCGTATGCGGGTTATCTCTACATCCCCGTCGCGTTTCATGCTCACACTTACAAAGACCTGATGCAGCATTATGCTGACGTGACCGCGACGCAGGGGTATTCGCCGACGTGGGCCGGCGAACAACTGTTGAAGAGTTCGGCTGAGTACGACATTCCGGCGAATGCCATCATCACACCGCTAAAACGTGACGATCGCGTGGTGGTTCGGGTCCAATACGTTAAGCCCATCGAATTCCCGGGCTACACCTACAATTACGAGTTCGATCACACCGTCAAGAGCACGGCCTTCCTCGCGTTCAAGTAATCATTAGATTTTCCTTTTTTACATGTTGTCTCTCGCTTGCGGGAGACGAACTAGCGTGGGGCGCCGTCGAGGAAGGCTTTCAGCTTTCGTGAGCGCGACGGGTGGCGAAGTTTTCGTAGTGCTTTCGCCTCGATCTGACGGATGCGTTCGCGTGTGACTGCGAAATGCTGCCCGACTTCTTCGAGCGTGTGTTCGGATCCCGTTGTACCGAGACCGAACCGCATCTTGATAACTTTCTCTTCGCGCGGCGTGAGCGTCGCGAGCACTTCATCTGTGATCTCGCGCAGGTTCGACGCAACGACCGCATCCGCCGGATTAAGTATCGATTTGTCTTCGATGAAGTCGCCGAGATGTGAATCCTCTTCCTCGCCAATCGGCGTCTCCAGCGAGATCGGCTCCTGAGCGATCTTCAACACCTTGCGGACCTTCGAAACCGGAATGTCCATCTTCCGCGCGATCTCTTCGCTGGTCGGTTCGCGGCCCAACTCCTGGACCAGCGACCGCGACGTGCGAATCAGCTTATTGATCGTCTCGATCATGTGGACCGGAATACGAATCGTACGCGCCTGATCCGCGATCGCGCGCGTGATCGCCTGGCGGATCCACCACGTCGCATACGTCGAGAATTTATAACCACGCCGCCATTCAAACTTATCGACGGCCTTCATCAACCCGATATTCCCTTCCTGAATCAGGTCCAGGAACTGAAGCCCGCGATTCGTGTATTTCTTCGCGATTGAAACAACGAGACGCAGGTTCGCCTCGACCAGTTCGCGTTTTGCCTGACCCGTTTGCTGTTCGCCGATGGTAATCGCCTGCAACGCTCGCTTGATCTCGATCGGACTGACGTAGTGATCGATTTCGATCTGGATCAAACGCTTCCGCGCCGCAACGATTCGCCGCCTGAACTCCTTCTGGTCCTCGGGTTTGATGCGCTTCCGCGTCGACTTCTCGGTGAGACTGTCGATCTCTCGTTCTGCTTCGCGCACCAACTTATGCACCGTCCGGATCGAGTTGATCAGACGCTGGCGCGCGCGTTCGGTGAGATTCAACCGGCCGATTTCCTGCGCGATTTCGAGTCGCAAACGCCCGACACATCGCTTCAACTTCGTGAGCTTTTTACTCTTCTTGCCGCGCGCGATCTTCAGCTCCGCCTGAAGCTTTTCCAGCTCTTTCAGCGCGACTTTCGCAATGCGGCTGATGTTTTGAATGCCTTCGATGGTCCACGCGCGATACTCTTCGGCCTTGTCTTCGTCGCCGGTCAGTTCAGCCTGTTCGGAAAAAACGACCGTGTCGCGGATGTTGAGTTTCGCGGCTTCGAGCTCTTCGCCGATGCGTATCAACTCGCGAACAGCGATCGGCGAACGCGCGATCGATTTCTGAGTCTTGAGTTGACCGCGTTCGATGCGCTTGGCAATTGCGACCTCGCCCTCACGCGTCAAAAGCGGCACGACGCCCATCTCGCGCAAGTAGAGACGCACCGGATCGTTGGTTTTTTCCAGTGCGCCGGCGGAGAGATCGAGTTCGATGTCTTCGTCGAGGACCTCTTCGTCCTCGTCCGAAACTGTCGCCGCGGCTTGTTCGAGTAGACGTTCGTCGGAGTCGGCGACCGGGATATTCGACCCTTCCAGTTTCTGGAGGACGTCTTCGATATCGTCAGGCGAGACGACGTTATCGGGCAGCTCGCGGTTGAGATCGTCGAACGTCAAGTACTTCTTGTCGCCGCCAAGCTCGAGCAGCCGTTCCATTACATCGTCGCGATCCTTGTCTTCGATACTCACTCTTCTAAAACCTGCCTGGGGAGTTGTTACATTTCAGTCGGATGTGCTTCCGAAATCGGGACCAGCGCCCGCTGGCGTTTTTGCGACAACAGCATGAACTCGTTTGATAAGGCGGCGACCCTTTCCGCGTCTTCGGCACGTTCGGCCTCTGCCAGCTCTGATTTCAACTGCTCGATCTGGTCTTGCACCTTCATAACGCGAAAACTGAAGACACATTCGGCCGGCGTCAGGCTCTGGTTCGTTGCATGCAATTCGCGTGTATCCCATTTTCCAGAGTCGCCCATCATCACTGTGGCTATTAGACTCGGGGAAATGTTCTCCGGTTCCGTTTTCTGACAGAGACTGTCAAAGTCGACGCGTTCACCGTTTCGTGTGAGATCGATCACAGCTCGAAAGATCGGCGCCGTCATCAAGTCTTCGTAATCTTCAGGTCGAAGGATGGCCAGGATCTCGTCGCGTTTGCGTTCGTCGGCAAAGAGCAACTCGAGCATGCGCTGTTCGGCAATGGTTGGTGTTGCCTGATGCCGTCCTTCGAGTCTTTGTTTGGCATCTACGTGTGGGCTTCGTAACCGCAGCGAGATCCAGAACTCGCGGCGTAACGCAGGATCGGTGATCCGAAGTGCATCCATTGCCATATCAAAATACTCGCGCTTCTGGACGCTACTACTCACGGCCCTTATGTAAGGAAGAACTTCTTCGACGGCCTCAGCCTTCTCAGCGGGCCGGTGAAGATTGCGGCCGCGCAAAGCGTTCTCAATTACGAATTGTATGTGTGGTTGGGCCTGTGCTCGTCGTCGTTGATACTCAGTTACGCCAAACTTTCGGATGTACTCGTCGGGATCAGCATTGTCGGGAAGCACCAGCACTTTAACTTCGAGATCCTCGGCGAGCAGAATCTCGATCGACTTCTTCGCCGCCTGCACGCCAGCGCGGTCGCCATCATAGTTGACTACAACTTTGCGCGCAAACCTGCTTAACAACTTTACCTGGTCCTGAGTCAACGCGGTCCCGAGGCTCGCTGCGATGTTCCTCACACCGAATTGATAAGGCACGATCAAGTCGAGAAATCCTTCAACCAGAATGGCAAATCCCTGCCGGCGAATCTCGTCGCGCGTGAGGTTTAGACCAAAGAGATGTCGACCTTTAACGTACGCTGCGGTTTCCGGCGAGTTGATGTATTTCGCGTCGTCGTTCTTCAACGTGCGGCCGCCGAAAGCGATGGGCCGTCCCTGGTGATCGAAAACGGGAAACATCAAACGTCCACGGAAGCGGTCCCATGAACGATCGTTATCTTCTTTTTTAGCAACCAGACCACTGCGCTCGATCTGTTGTTGCGTTGCGCCTTTCTGACGCAAGTGAGAAGAGAGCGCGTCCCAACTATCAATGGCATAACCGAGTCGAAACGTTTTCTGCGTTTCGTCGGTGATCTCTCGCTGGATGAGATAGTCGCGGGCGATGCGGCCTTCGGCGCTCGATTCGAGTTGTTGCTGCCACCAATCGAGTGCCCAGGAGTTGAGCTGAACGACTTCGTCGGATTCCTGTCGACGAGCTTCGAAGCGGCTGTCGTCAACCAGCTTCGGCAGCGGCATGCCGATCTTGTCGGCGACGATCTTGATCGCTTCGGGAAAGGCGACGCGCTCGATTTCCATCACGAAATTGAACACCGAGCCGCCTTTGTGACAGCCGAAACAGTAGAAGATCTCTTTCGTGGGACTGACCGAAAAAGACGGCGTCTTTTCCTTGTGAAACGGGCAGCAGGCCATCCAGTTTGCGCCCTTTTTCTTAAGCTGGACGTAGTCCTGAATGACGCGGACGATGTCTGCCTGTCGTTTGAGATCGTCGATGAAGGTTTGGGGGTAACGCATTGCCGCTTTGGACTTCGCGAGAAGCTATTGTCTCAACTCAACCAGAGTTGCACCAGTCCCGCCCTGATCGGGTGGCGCGGGCCGAAAACGATCGACGTGAGGATGTCCGTCCAACAGGCCGCCGATGGCGCGACGCAGCGCGCCGGTGCCGTGGCCGTGAACGATTCGCACCTGGCTCAGGTGTGCGAGCGATGCTTCGTCGAGAAACTTATCGACCGCATCGACTGCTTCGTCGGTCGTTTGTCCGATCACGTTCAGTTCGGATTGGATCGCATGTTCTGCCGAACTGGTCAAATGCAGATCTGCGATTGCTGTCCGTTGAAGTTTCGCGAGTCTGCCTTCCGCGGGCGCCGCGACTGCCTGGACCAGTTCGAGGTTTTCCAGTCTTTCTTTGAAGCGCAACGACTTGACGCGGACTTCCGCGAGGCCGTCTTTGATCTGATCGACCACGCCGACGGAGCCGAACGATAAAAGCTTCACTGTATCGCCTACAACGATCTCGCGTTGCTCGACCTTTGACACGGATTTTTCTAATACAGGTTCGGGGGCGACAATTTTCACCGATCGTTTTATCTCGCCAACCTTTCGTTGGACTTCTCGTTCGGTGCGTAC
>JAICGQ010000320.1 GCA_025923035.1 Pyrinomonadaceae bacterium
GTTGTTACTGCAAGTGCGGGTGAGACATGAACAATCCACCAACTCACGTTGGTGGGATTACAGCTCATTATTGAGAACTGGCAATAGGGGGGAGATGAATGGTCCACCAACTCACGTTGGGGGGATTGGTCAGCCTGTCGATCGTTCGCGTACTAAGATCGCGCACTGTAAATCGCTTACGTTTACTTCAAAAACTCGCGGCCTGGACTTCAAATCCTCAGGTTTCACTTCAAATCATCCAATTGCAATCCTATGGGGGAGGCGCCGGTGCCTTTTAGACCGTCCATCACTCTGGCGACTTCTCCGTAGGAGAGACTGCGTGGGGCTTTGATGAAAACCGTTTTTTCGATGCGCACGTCGTCGGGCAGGTCGAAGCGGTTGATCATGTCGGCGCGGAAGGACCGGTTGCGCGTCCGGGCGTCGAAAACTGAGACCAGCCGGCGCGTAAGTTTCGACATGTCGTCGAGTGTGCCCATATCGGTTTCCTGGTTCAACTTCAAGTGCCGATCAGAATCGATCGTTACGACGAGCGTGTTTGGATTCGGATTGATGTGCTGACTGTTATCTGGCACCGACGGAAGCTTCGCCATGAAGCGCGCCGGATTAAGCGGCACCGCGACCATGAAGATGATCAGCAAGACAAGCAGAACGTCGATCAGCGGCGTGACATTGATAAACGGCGGCGGCGTTGAGTCTTTGATCTGTTTCATCGGCGTTCCTCCCGGCTTCAATCACGGACTTAGACACGCCGCCAATGAAAAGGTTCCCGCGAAACATCAACGCATATCACCTTTCGGAAACCTCACGCGATCCGGCTCAGCGTTCAGCCTGGTGAGCAGTTTCTTCATCAACCTGTTCTTCACGCGGCCTGCTTCCTTCGGCGGGACAAGATACCGCACAATCACCTCGAGCCAACTATTCTCAGCAACGCGAAACATCACGACCGGCCGCTCCTGGACCTCAACCCGATCAACCGGAGTCTGCGCCAACAACTCACGAAACACTCGCACGTGTTTCATCATCGACTCGCCAACTTCCTCCTGCGCCACCTCCTGCATTGTTGAAGCCACAAAATCCAGATCGGAGTTGTAGGCAATCGGAAACTTGATCTCATTCCAGATGTAAGGAAACAGCGGCCACGTGTAGTTATAAACCGGCGTACTCAACACGGACGAGTTGGGAAACTTGATCACGCGCCCGCTGGGATGCTCCGTCGATAAATAGTCGCCGCCAAACTCCCACAACGTCGTATCAAGATAGCCAACGTCGATCACGTCGCCGTGCGCCGTGCCGATACGAATCCGATCGCCAACGCGGTAAGGCTCGCGCACGAGAATGTAAACCCAGCCGATGAAACTCGTAATCGGCGTCTGCAACGCGAAGCCGAGTATCAACGAAATCAAACCGAACGAGACGACGGCCGTATACCAGTTTTGAAACAGGATCGTGAGAGCGAAAAACCCGATCACCAGCCAGACAACCAAACGCAACACCCGATTCAGGTTGTACTTGTAAACCGCATTAGCGACGCGCCCGAGGACATAAACTTCGATCAACCGCAGAATCATCAAACAGACCATCCCGACGGCGACAGCAATGATCAGCTTCCTTAGTATGTCGTAATTCTGGTAGATCCACGGGAACCGAATCTTAATGATTTGATGGAGCACGCCGAGCACGACCAACAACACCACGTGCGTTCCGATAACCAGTTTGTCGCGAATCCGCGCCTTCGCCGGCGGCTCGTCCGTTTCGGTCGCGGCATGCTGCTGCAACGCGCGCTGCACCTGCTCGTCTTTTTTGATCTCCTCGACTTCGGTTTTTAGTTCGTTCTGCTTCACTATTTGACTTCCTTGAGCCCATCGATCACGACGCGCGCGACCGTGGGAATGATCTCGCGGTCACGCGAATGATCGGTAGTGAACGTCGCCAGCACAAACTTCGTGCCCTCAGGACCCTCGACGTAAGCAACGTCGTGACGCGTGGTGCTGGTCCACCCGGCTTTGGACCACAAACGATAACCTTCGCGGCCCTTCAGCGCCATGCCGCTGAATCCGGTACCCTGATCGTCGCTGTCACTGCCCTTCCCGGTGTAGTCGCGCTTCAACAGCTCCATCATCTGCGCCGTGCGCGCAGGGTTCGCGATTTTTCCGGTGATGATTTCCATCATCAGACGCGCGGTGGCTTCGGTAGTCAGCTTGTTGCGGTTCTCGCCGTTTGGACCACGAGACACGCGCTCGCGGCCGTACGCGTCTTCACAAAACGTTTTCTGATTGATGTTGATGTTCGTGTAACCCAGCTCCGTGAAGTAACGATTCACGGCGTTGCGTTTGTACTGCCACTCTTCCATCTCCTTCGGCGGCAACTCGTAACCCGAAGTCGTATGCGTGATCACGTCCACGACGTATTGCGTCGCTTCATTCGACGAGTCGACGATCATGTCGCGCAGCGCGCGCGTCAGTTCCGGCGTCTGGTCGATCTTCCTGTCTTCCAGCCAGCGATGCGCCGCAACGAGATAGAAGAGTTTGGAAACACTCGCGGGATAGATGCGTTCGTTGCCGCGGAAGCTTGCGGTAACGGGCCTTTGCGGGTCGCGAAGATCGATCACGGTGATCGAGAGCTGCTTGTCTTCGAGCTTTTGCGCTGCAAAGCGATCGATCGTGGTTCGTGCAGCTCGATTGACGAGATCCTGCAGGGAAGTTTGCTGAGCTGCTGACGGGAAAGCGTAGATCAGTATCAACGCGCAGAGCGCCAACGGGGTTCTGATGTGCATAGGAGGCCAAATTAACACAAGATGTGTTATAACCGCGCGCGTGCAGAACAAAGCTGGCGTTGGCGATGAGGGCCTGGTCCGCGGCATCAGGCGTTGGGACCTGGTCGCGATTGCAATCAACGGCATCATCGGCGCAGGAATCTTCGGACTTCCTTCCCAGGTCTACTCCTTAATCGGCACCTATAGCATCATCGCGTTCATCGTCTGCGCCCTCGTCGTCGCGCTTATCATCCTGTGCTTCGCCGAAGTCAGCAGCCGGTTTGACGAGACTGGTGGTCCATATCTCTACGCGCGCGAAGCGTATCAGCCCGCAGTCGCTTTCGAGATTGGCTGGTTGATCTGGCTGGCGCGCGTCACCGCGTTCGCTGCCAACTGCAACCTGCTGATCAATTACGTGGGCTTTTTTTGGTCCGGTGCGACGACGACCTTTTGGCGCGCGACGATCATCGTTCTCATTGTCACTGTGCTGGCGATCATCAACCTGCTGGGAATCAGGCAGGCGGCGATCGTCAGCAACGCATTCACGATCGGCAAGCTCGTCGCGTTGATCATCTTCATCGCCGCCGGGTTGTTTTTCCTGAACCCGCAGGCGTTTGCGTTTGGATCTGCACCGGCGACGGCAGACTTTTCCAGATCAGTGCTGTTGCTGGTTTACGCGTTTACGGGATTCGAGATGGCGACGATTCCGGCGGGCGAAGTGCGCGATCCGCAACGGAACCTGCCACGTGCATTGCTGATCGCGATCCTCGTCGTGGCCATTGTTTACATTCTGGTCCAGATTGTTTGCGTCGGCACGCTACCCGGGTTGGCCCAATCGACAAAGCCCTTGGCGGATGCCGGCGCTCACTTTTTAGGCACCGCAGGCGGCGCAATCATCTCCGCCGGCGCGGTGATTTCGATTACCGGCAACCTGAACATTCTGTTGCTGTCAGCTTCGCGTTTGCCATTCGCCATGGCTGAACAGCAGCAGTTGCCGAAACTGATCGGCAGCGTTCACAAGCGGTTCTTCACGCCGTACATCGCCATTCTCATCACCGCGGCGTTGATGATGCTTCTCACGTTGCAGAGCTCGTTTCTGGCACTCTTGACGATCAGCACGCTGGCGCGGCTCGTGACCTACGGCGCGACATGTCTTGCCCTGCCATTGTTCCGCCACCGCAATAACGTACCGCCGCCCGCGTTTCGTTTGCCCGGCGGGACGGCGATCGCCATCCTCTCGCTGATGTTGATTGCCTGGTTGCTTGCGAACAGCACCAGGGAAGCGCAAGCGACTGCGGTAGCCGCGGGCGTCGGACTGCTGATCTATATCAGCTACTGGATTTATTCGCGTTCAGCTCGTAAACCACGCGACCGTCAACCATCGTCAACTCCACTTTCACCTTCTCAATCTCCTTCGGATCGATCTTGAAGATGTCGCGCGAGAGAATAACGAGGTCGGCCAGCTTGCCCGGCGTGATGCTTCCCTTAATGTTCTCCTGAAACTCCGCGTAAGCCGAGCCGACCGTATAAGCGCGCACTGTCTCTTCAACGGAGATCTTCTGCTCGGGCACCCAGCCTTTCGAGTTCTTGCCGTCGAGTGTGCGGCGCGTGACAGCGGCGTAGATCGTCCACATCGGATCGAGCGGCGCCACGGTCCAATCGGTGCCGAATGCGAGCGTCGCTCCGGCGTCGAGCAACGAACGGAAGGCGTAGGTAGTTTTTGCTCGGTCTTTGCCGATGCGTTTCTCGGCCCAGCGTCCATCGTCGATCGCGTGGAACGGCTGCATCGACGCGATCACTCGGTCGCGTGAAAAGCGAGGAATATCCTGCGCGCGCAAGTGTTGCGCGTGCTCGATGCGAAACCTTCGATCGCGTGTGCCGTTTTCTCGTTCGACTTGTTCGTAGATGCTGAGGATCAGATCGTTCGCACGATCGCCGATCGCGTGAATCATGATCTGTAAACCAGCACGATCCGCTTCGACCACTCGTTTGAGCATCACGCCTTCCGGATACATCTCGTCGGTTGCGATACCGCTCGTCGATGGTTCGTCGCGATACGGTTCGTAGAAGAGCGCGGTAGTCGATCCCAAACTGCCGTCGGAAAAACCTTTCAATCCACCGACGCGCAACATCTCACTTCCGAAATGCGCGCGCAGTCCGGTTCGCGCCAAACGTTCCCACGCCGGCAACGGCGCGACCGCGTAGATGCGCGTGTGGAGTTCGTCCGATTCGAGCAACGCTTGATATACGCCGACGTCCGCTCCCGCCGACATGTCCTGAATGCTGGTGACTCCGAGTTTGGCAGCGTGGTTCGTAGCGGCTCGTGCAGCCGTCTTCTTCTCTTCGAAACTTTCGGGCGGCTTCACCTTCCAAACAAAACTCATCGCCGCGTCTTTCAGAACTCCGGTCGGCTCGCCGTTCTTGTCGCGAACGATCACGCCGCCGGGCGGATCGAGCGTCTGACGTGTGACGCCCGCGAGTTTGAGTGCCGCAGTGTTCGCGAGCGCCATGTGTCCGTCGAGACGATTGACGAACACCGGCGTGTCGGTAGTGAAACTGTCGATCAGTTCCTTCGTCGGCAACTTCGCGTCGGGCCAACGCTCATGGTCCCAATCGCCACCGGTGATCCAACGGCCTTTCGGCACGTTCGCCGCGTACTTGCGGATTCTGGCAGCAAACTCCTGCGGCGTATCGGCGTCGCGCAGATCGACGCTCGCCAGTTGAAAACCACCGCTGAGAAAATGAGTGTGTGCGTCGTTGAAACCCGGAAGCACGAGACGCTTTTTGGCGTCGATCGTGCGCGTTTTCGAGCCGGCCAGCTTCTTGATCTCTTTCGTCGAACCGACGGCGACGATGCGGTTTCCAAGGATCGCGATCGCTTCGGCGGTCGGTCGAGCGGGATCCATGGTGTGCACAGTCGCGTTCACGATAATCGTGTCGGCAACCAGCGCCTGCGTCTCAGCGCGAACGGGAAGATTCATCAGGGTCAGGGCTCCAATAAAGAGCAGGATAAATAGTCGGGTCATGACTATAGTCTACCACCGCGGGTGCGGTACACTGTCGGCTAAACTGTTGGCGTGGATAAACTAATCGACAATTTGGCGGCGATCCTGGGCCGCGAGAACGTTCTCTCAAAACCCGACGAACTCCTGGTTTACGAATGCGACGGTCTGACGCATCA
>JAICGQ010000321.1 GCA_025923035.1 Pyrinomonadaceae bacterium
CGCGCCTGGTAAAGCGTGCGTTCGCTGTCTTTGAACGCGATCGGCGTCCACAGCTCGCGTTCGCCTTGATCGGGCAGACGAAACGCAGCCGGCATCACGCCGACGACAACAAAATCTTCGCCGTCGAGCTTCAGCGTCTTCCCCAGGACATTGGCATCTGCGCCAAAGCGTCGTCGCCACAATCCTTCGCTGATGATGACGACCTTCTCGTGTCCCGGCTGATCGTCGTCAGCAACAAAATCGCGACCAAGCAGCGGCTGCGCGCCAAGCAACTTGAACAAACCAAACGAAACGCGCCCCGCCAGCAGTCGTTCCGGATTTCCCTCACCGGTCAGGTTGTACGAAACGGTGCGATACGCAGCGAGACTTGAAAACGCCGTGCTCTGTTTTTGCCACTCGAGAAAGTTACCCGGCGCGACCTGCGCGTCGGGTTGCGCAGGCGCATTCGCTTGTCGCAACGCAACTAAGCGATCTGAATCGGGATACGGCAGCGGCTGGAGCAACACGCCATGGACCACGCTGAAGATCGCAGTGTTCGCTCCGATGCCGAGCGCGAGCGTGATCACCGCGATCGCGGTGAACGCCGGCCGCCGCAACAGCGCACGCAACGCATACCTGAAATCTTTCAGCAAACTGTCCATGAACTTTTCTAAGTGCTTGGTACTTTGTTCTTTGTACTTTGTTCGCAGTCGAACCGGGCAAATCAAACTCAAACGTTAATCACGCGAACAAAGCACTAAGTACAAAGCACTAAGCACTAATCTCCGTCACGCAAACGCCTGCACGTTGATCGTCACTTTCACTTTGCGACCGATCACGCCGCGCCCGTATTTGATCCCGAGGTCAATGCGATCGAGCTCCGTCGTCGCGCTGTAGTAAACAAACTCTTCTCCGCGCGGTGAGCGGCTGCGGTCCATCTCGTTGACGGCGAGCGCGATCGTCTTCGTCTTTCCTTTGAACGTCAGGTCGCCTTCGAGGTCGAGCGAATCGCGGTCCTTGCCACGCGCCACTTTCGTGCTCCTGAACTCGATGTCCGGAAAGTTGTCGGCGTCGAAAAAATCCGCCGACTGCAGATGCGCGTCACGCCGCTTGTTGCCCGTGTCGATGCTGCGCGCACTGATGCGGGCAACCACGGACGAGCGACCCATGTCCGTTTCGTCCAACACGATCGAACCCTCGAGCGTGCGAAAGCGCCCGCGCACGGTGTACCAGAGATTCCTGACACTGAACTCCACCGTCGTGTACGCCGGGTCGAAGCGCCAAATCTGATGGATGGCGCCGGTCTTCTGTGTTTGCATAGGGCCTCACTCGTATCGAAGTGCCGTCAGCGGATCGACCTTCGTCGCGCGCCGCGCCGGCACATAACAAGCCAACAGCGAAACTGCTGTCAGGAGCAACGCAATCACAGCGAAAGTGAACGGATCGGTGGCACTGACGCCGTAGAGTTGCTGAGTGTCGATCAACCGCGTCGCGATCAGCGCTCCGCCGAGCCCAATCGCGACGCCCATCAGCGTCAGTACGAGTCCCTGCTTGATGATCAGTTTGAGCACGTCGCCCGGCTGCGCGCCGAGCGCCATGCGTATGCCTACCTCGCGCGTGCGATGGCTCACCATCCACGCCATCACTCCGTATAGACCAATGCTCGCGAGCAACAGCGCGACAAAACCAAAGATCGAGATCAGCGTCGAGGCCAGTCGTGTCGCCGCAAGCGTGTTGTCGATCTGCGTCGAAACTGCGGAGATGTCCCCGACGGGAATTGTCGCGTCCATCTGCTGCAATTCTGAACGCACTGCGGGAATCAACTCCTCAGCCGGACCATGCGTACGAATGACCACATTGGTGTAGCTGTCGTAACCACGCTGCAACGCGGGCAGATCGAAATGCGGCAACGGAGTTTCCGTGAGATCGTGATGTTTGATGTCGCGCGTGATGCCGACGATCTCCAGCGGCGGACCATTCGTCTTCAACGTCAACCTCTGGCCCAGCGCGTTCTCGCCGGGAAAAAGTCGTTGGGCCAAGGCTTCGTTGATAATCACTACCCGGGGTGCGCCTTCGCGATCCTGATCCGTAAAACCGCGACCCTGGGCCATCTCGATTCCCATCGTCTCGTGGTAATTCGGACCCACGACACTCGCGTCGAACGCCATCTGCTCGTTCGGCATCGGCTGCCGGCCCTGAACAAAGATGCTGCTCGTGTAGCGGCTGCCGCTGAACGGCATGACCAGTCCGTAGCTGACCCGTTCCACACCGGGCAGCGCTTCCGGGCGCGCATAAAGATGATGTTGAAACACGCGCCCGCTCGCTTCGTCGTACTTCTTCTCGTCCAGCTCGAGCGGCACGGTGAGCAGCGTTGCGGCGTTGTAACCGGGATCGATCGCGAGCAGGTTGCGCAGGCTCTTGATGCACAGTCCCGCGCCGATCAGCACTACGATCGCGAGCGCGAGTTGTGAGACAACCAACAGACTGCGAAAGGTGAAGCGACGTTCACGCTGGCTCGAAATGCCGCCTTCTTCTTTCAAAACCGGCACCAGATCCGCTCGCGAACTCTGCCACGCAGGGAATATCCCGAAGATGATTCCCGCCGCTAACGTCGTCAGAGCCGTAAACGCGAGCACACGGCGATCTATCCCAGCGGCCAACACCGTGCGCGCGAGATCGAGTCGCGATTGCGTCTTGATGAGTAACGAGATCAACCACGGCGCAATCACCAGTCCGGCCAATCCGCCGGTCACGGCCAATAGCAGGCTTTCGGTCAACAGTTGTCGCGCCACGCGCCAACTGTTCGCGCCCACCGCCAACCGGATCGCCATCTCCTTGCGACGCGTGACACCGCGTGCGAGCAGCAGTCCCGCGATGTTCGCGCAGGCGATCAGCAACACCAGCGCGACCACGGCCATCAACAACTTCAACGGCGCTTCAAAACGTTTCCGCAGCAGCGAAATGCCTTTGCCGCCGGGCTCAAACTTGATGTGTTGTTCGCTGAACGGAAGTCCCTTCGTGGTCGTTCCCGGCGGTGTGTTGGCTTCCTTGATCTGCTGGGCCAGCAGGTCGAGACTCGACTCCGCCTGCGCCATCGAAACACCAGACCTCACCCGCCCGAGCAACCGCAGAAACCCGTCTGAACGGCTTTCGGAGAGTAGTGGATGCATCAGCACCGGCACCCAGAGCTCGGCCTGCCGCTCCAGCATCATTCCGGTGAAATCGCGCGGAGCAACGCCGACGATCGTCAGCGGAAAACCATTCAACGTCAGCTTCTGGCCCAACGGATCCTGTCCGGCACTGAAATGTTTCCGCGCGAACGCTTCGCTGACAACGACCACCGGCTGACTTCCGGGTGTTTGATCCTCTTCCGGCAGGAACGTACGTCCGCGCGCGGCCCGGACTCCAAGGACGTCGAAGTAGTTTCCGGAAACATACTCACTCGGAATTCGCTCAGTACCCGTGTTCGTCGTCAGTTGTAACTCCGTTCGAGTAAACGCGACTATTCCGTCGAACACGTTGTTCCGTTTGCGAAAGTCGTCGAACAGCGGATACGAAAACACATTGCTGACGAAGTGCGGACTGACACTCACGGACGTGATCAGGACCAGTTGGTCCGGATCGCTCACCGGCAACGATCGCAGCAACAGCTTGTCGGTGACGCTGAAGATCGCGGTGTTGGCCCCGATGCCGAGCGCGAGCGTGATCACCACGATCGCGCTGAAACCAGGATGCTTAAACAGGATCCGGATTGACTGACGAATATCATTCATATCGCAACGCCTTCAAAGGATCGACGCGTGTCGCGCGGCGCGCAGGCACGTAACACGAAAGCAGTGTGACGAGAAACAGTCCGACCGACACTCCCGCAAACGTGACCGAATCCGTCGCCGTCACTTCAAACAACAGCGTCGAGATCAAGCGCGTCAGTGCAAACGACGCAGCTAGTCCGACAACCACGCCGATCAGCGCCAGCACTACTCCCTTCATCACCACCAGCTTCAACACATCGAAACGTTGTGCGCCGAGCGCCATGCGCACTCCGATCTCGTGCGTTCGTTGCAACACCGAAAACGACATGACGCCGTAAATTCCGACCGCCGCCATCACCAGCGCGATGATCGAAAACACTGATAGCAACGACGCGATGAATCGCGATCTCGCAACCGAAGTCGAAAGCAAACTCTCCATCGTGCTGATCTCGCCGATCGGTTGTTGCGGGTCCAGCGCGCGAATCACTTCACGCGCCGACGGCGCGACCGCACTCGCATCGGTTTTCGTGCGCAACACGATCGTCATGCCCGGATAGACCAGCTCCGGATGCGGCCAATACGCGACGGGTTCCACCGCCGTGTCGAGTCCGAGATGTTTGTGATCGCCAACGACGCCGATGATCTCCGTCGGGACGTTTTCGTCTTTCATGTAGATCGTGAGCCTTTTGCCGAGCGGGTCCTCGCCGCCCAGGTTCTTTCTCACAAACGCTTCGTTCACCAGCACCACATGCCGCATCTCCGTCGCTTCCTGCGCGGTGTAGAGCCGGCCTTGCTTCAGCGGAATCTGCATGGCCTGAAAGTAGTTCGCATCCGTTACGCAGATGCCCGTTTTCAACTCCTGGCCCGGCGGCAACTTTTCTCCATCAACTTCAACTGTCGTTCCTGAATACAGTCCGGTGAACGGCGGCGTGTTGATTGCTCCAGCCGCTTCGACTCCGGGCAGCACTCCCATTTGCGCGATCGCCTGCTGGAAGAAGTCGATACGCTTCTGATCTTCCTGGTAACGCGCCGGCGGCAACGTCACACGTACAGTGAGCAGGTTCTGCGCATTGAACCCCGGATCGACAGCCTGCAACCGATTTAGACTTCTGACGAACAAACCAGCGCCGACGAGCAACACGAGCGCCAGCGCAACTTGCGTGATCACAAAAACGCTGCGCAGACGATGACCACCGCCGCCAACATTCTTCCCGCCTTCCTTCAGCGAGTCGTGAAGATCGAATCGCGTCGCTTCCAAAGCGGGCGCGAGTCCGAAGATTAGTCCGGTGAGCACTGCCAGACCGAGCGTAAACAAGAGCACCGGAAGATTGACGCTGACTCTGTTTAAATCTATTAGCGCCGGAGGACTCAACGCGACCAGCGCTTTCGTTCCCCACCATGCGACAAGCACGCCGAGCGTCCCGCCAATCACCGACAACAGCACGCTCTCAGTCAGCAACTGTCGCGCGATGCGCCAACGGCTCGCACCGAGTCCAGCGCGCACTGCAATCTCTCTTCTTCGTGCACTGGCGCGCGCAAGCAAAAGGTTGGCGACGTTCGCACACGCAATCAGCAACACGAAACCGACCGCTCCCAGCAGGACCAACAACGGCCAGCGGATCTCACCGGTGAACTGGGTCCGCAATGGGACCACGTTCACGCTCCAGTTTGTATTGAACGTGTGCTGCTGGGCGAGACGCGCGCCGATCGTCTCCATCTCCGTCCTGGCTTGTTCGATCGTGACGCCGGGTTTGAGGCGCGCAACGCTCGAGGCAAATCTTCCGCGTCGCCCGCGAAAGTCGTTCGTAATCTGAAACGGCACCCAGATGTCGGCGGGTTTGCTGACCTGAGTTCCCTTTTGAATGTGCCAGCCGAAGTTAGCCGGCATCACGCCGATCACGGTCGTCGGCTGGTTGTTCAAGGTAATCTGTCGGCCAACGATCCCGTTGTCACCACCGAAACGCCGCTGCCACAGACCGTAGCTGATAACCGCAACGCCCGGTTGTCCGGCACCACCCTCCTCGGCGTTGAACGTGCGACCGAGTTGAGGATTTGTGCCGAGCACCGAGAACAGGTTGGTCGTCGCGAACTGGACGGGCACTTCTTCCGGCTCGCCGTCACTCGTCAGGTTGAAAGCGCGATCGAAGAACACCGCCATGTCAGTGAAGACCTGGTTCTGTTCTTTCCAGTC
>JAICGQ010000322.1 GCA_025923035.1 Pyrinomonadaceae bacterium
GATCGACTGCTGCAAACCTCCTCGCCAACAACATGCCCGCACGGCCGTCCCGTGATCCTGCGCTTAACCCGGCGCGACATTCTTAAGGGCTTCCACCGGATCTAACTCTTTACAACTCATCGAGTGTGTTGATGACGGCGTCGACGTCGGTCAGATCGGGCAGAAACTTGTCCGGCGCGTGTCGGCGGATCTCTTCGTTTGAGTAGAAACGCCCCGTGCCGACCGCGACGGCGCGAGCGCCGAAATGGCGTGCGCAGTCGATATCGTTCGGCGTGTCGCCGATGACGATGAACTGTTCGGGCGCGAGGTCGAGCTGCAGGTGTTTGCGAATGCGGTCAGCCGCGAGAGCGGGAAGATCGCGACGGTTGTGCGACTCGTCACCAAACGCGCCCGGCAGGGTGAAGAACTGTTCGAGGCCGACGAGTTCCATCTTCAACTGGGCCATCGGTTCGATGTTGCCGGTCAGCAGCGCCGAGCGATAACGCGGATGACGATCGAGCGCTTCGAGTGTTTCGCGCACGCCCGGGAGCAGTTCGAAAAACGTGACGCCGTTGCCGGTGACCTTCCTCGCCTCGGCTGTGAGCCGCTCGCTCAACACGGCGAGACGCTCGCGCAGGTGATCGTGAGTGACGCCGTGATTGCCGAGTGCCTCGATAAAGATTTGCATGTCAGTCATGCCTGACACATGCAGGTCGGCTAGTTGGCCCGCCGTGCCGAACAACTCCTCGAGCACGGGAATCGTGTACTCCTTGTACCCACCCGGCCGCGTCGACCGGATCAGCGTCCCATCAATGTCCCAAAGCAATATTCGCATTTGATTATTCAACTACTGCTAGCACGTCGCCGGCGTTTACCGTGTCGCCGGGTTTCACGTTGATCGAAACGACTACACCTTTGCGCGGGGATTTCATCTCGTTCTGCATCTTCATCGCTTCGACAACTACGATGCCCGATCCTTTTTCGACAGTAGCTCCCGTTTCGATCTGGACGCGCACGACTTTCCCAGGCATCGGCGCCGTGATCTCAGCCAGTCCGTGTTGATGGCCGTGCGCATCCGACCCGACGCGCAGTCGCTTCGGATCGACAATCGTCACGGCGTAATTGCGTTCATGCAGACTGACATCAATCGCCTCGTGCGACTCACTGACGCGGCACTCATGCACGGCAGCATTACGCAGAAACAGGTAACAACCGGGCTCAGGCTCGCGTAGTTCGAGATCGTAAACGCGTCCGCCAACTTCGGCGTGCACTCGTCCGCCGTCGATCCGCACGTTCAGTTCCTGCTCACGATCTTCGATGATGGCTTTGAGCTTCACGACTTCCTCCACCTTCGCAGACCGTCCGCGCGTCCGGCCATTTTCCAACGGCCATCGGACGCAGAGACCGACCCCGTTTGCAGAAAAACCGGTTGCTGATTTCGCGAGTGATGAATAGCTGCGGCGATCATCGCGAGATCGACGTGCTCTTCGGGCGGATCTTCAACCGTCCGTCGCTCGTTGAATCGCGCAATGAACCCCGTGTCGAGCTTGCCTTCGACAAACTCCGCATCGCGAGCGACTTCACGAAAGAAAGACAGCGTCGTCGTGATTCCGGAAACATGATACTCGTCGAGCGCGCGTCGCAGACGTTCGATCGCTTCCTCTCGTGTGCGGCCCCAGACGGCCAGTTTCGCAATCATCGGATCGTAATGAATCGAAACTTCCGACCTGCTTGCTACGCCGCTGTCGATTCTGATCCCCGGTCCCGATGGTTCGCGCAAGTACGTGATCGTTCCCGGCGAAGGGAAGAAGTTGTTCGCCGGATCCTCGGCGTAGATGCGGCATTCGATCGCATGGCCCACCCAACGCACATCGTCTTGCGTGAACGACAACGCCTCGCCGGCGGCAACTCGAAACTGTTCACGCACGAGATCGAAACCCGTAACGAGTTCGGTTACCGGATGCTCGACCTGCAGACGGGTGTTCATCTCCAGGAAGTAAAACTCATGCGTCGCGTCGGAAAGCAGAAACTCAACCGTGCCTGCGCCGGTGTAGTTCACCGTCTGTCCGATCTTCACGGCAGCATCGCCCATGCGACGGCGCAAGTCCGGATCGTTGATCGGCGATGGACATTCCTCGATCACTTTTTGATGACGGCGTTGGATCGAACACTCACGCTCGCCGAGATGGACCACGTTGCCATGACTATCGCCGAAAATCTGGATTTCAATATGGCGCGGACGTTCGACTGCCTTCTCGAGATATAGTGCTGAATCGCCGAACGCCGCTGCGGCTTCCGTTTGCGCCGTCTCAAAGGCGGAACGAAGCTCATCGCTACTCGTCACCAGCCGCATTCCTTTACCACCACCACCGGCGGCGGCTTTCAACATCACCGGATAGCCAAACTCTTCAGCCGTGTCGCGCGCTTCTGCAAACGACGAAAGCGCATCCACCGTCCCCGGCACGATCGGCACGCCTGATTCAACTGCCACGCGGCGCGCACTCGTTTTCGAGCCCATCAAGTCCATCGCCTCCGCGCTGGGCCCGATGAATGTCAAACCTGCGGCACTTACGGCGCGAGCGAAGTCGGCGTTCTCGGCAAGAAAGCCGTAACCCGGATGGATCGCCTCAGCGTTGACTGAGTTGGCAGCGGCGATGATCGCGTCGATGTTCAGGTAACTCTGGCTGGACGACGCTGGTCCGACACACACAGCTTCATCCGCCGCGCGCACGTGCAGGCTCTCGCCGTCAGCTTCGGAGTAGATCGCGACGGCCTTGATGCCCAGCTCGCGACACCCGCGAATGATGCGGACAGCGATCTCCCCACGATTGGCGATCAGTACTTTGCGAAACATTCGTTTTGAGCTTTGTGCTTAGAACTTTGTACTTTGTTCGATCCTTGCGGGAATCTAGAGTGACAGTCTACGGAGTCAAAGCACAAAGTACAAAGAACAAAGTTCTAGACAACAATCGAGTTCGCAGGTTGACGTGGATCGTAGCGGACGACGATCTGTTTGCCGGGAGCGTAGTCGAAAGAACGTTCCTGTTGCAGAGGGCTGAGTGTCTGCGAGGATTCGTAAAGCACGCCCGCAAGCATGTACGTGTAAGTGACTTGAGTGATTCGACCGGTATCGTCGGAGACGGCGTCGATGATGTTTCCGTCGGTCATGCGACCGGTTTTTGAGAGACGTGCAACTCGTGAGGCTTCGTCTTCTACTTTTTTACGGAAACGATCCAGAAACGACATGCGTCGCTATGGTTGCAGGATGCCCGCCGAGACAGAGCGACCGACCCCGCCTTTGGAGACGTCGGTTACGCGCTTAAGGATGCCGTTTTCCGCGACCCAATCGTCATCGTTGCCAAGAATGCCGTCTTCGCCGGGGAGTTGCAGTTCGTAGGTTGTAAACACGAGGCCTCCGGTAGGCGTGTCGTCTGTAGCGGAGCTGATGGAAGCTTTGCGAATCGCAACGCCGCGCAGCGAGGTAGATTTTTGGCCACTGACTGCGGCGAAGTCTGCGCTCGGGCGGTATCCGGCGGGGTGAATGTGCCTCAGTGCTTCAGCAAGCTCGCCGTAGGGATCCGGAATGCGTTCCTGTAGATCTTTAAGATCGCCCGGCACCGTCTTGTACTTTATCTGGTATTCGAGGACAGCGCGTTCGAACGTGTGATAGTAAGCGTGCTGAGCTGCGTCCTTCGCGCGTTGCCGTTGACGCAAGCGCTCCGGAACAGTTACGCCGATAAGCAAGGCAATCAGGAAGACGACGAGCGACGACGCGAACAAACCTCGTCGCGCATATTTGAGACCGCAAAACTTCGCCGGATTCAGCTTGATCGATCGATACAGCTTTCGGCCCAACCAGACGGTAATGATGAGCAGCGGGATCGAAACCCACTTCAAACGCCAGGCTGCGGTTTGGCCCGCGGCGATCCAGGACCAGAAGCCGAACGGGTCCAGCTTCTTGGTGAACATCGCAATCACTGTTTGCGTGAGGAAAAGAAGGACAGTCAGCGAACCCGCCACTGCGAGAACGAGAGACCGTCCGTACGACGGAAGTTCGTGGGCCGGTTTTGGAAGGGGCTCCCCTACAGCGCGGGCCCCGCATTGTCTACAACCATTGCTCAAGGCCCCAACAAACTTGAAGCCGCAGCACGGACAGATAGTCACGTTTCTACCTCAAAAGAACGATCTGCGTTACCCCTGCTTTTCCGGAAACGCGGATTTCACGAACGATATCGGATTCTGAATACGTATTTCCTGAGCCGGCACGTTCTCTTTTTTCTGCGCTTCTACCTTCGCCAGTTCGCGCCACGTGTGATACATCCGGTGCGCGAAGGTCCAATAGGAGCCAACTGCAAGCACCCATAGGACAGCCGGCATCCGATTGGCAAAGAAGTTACTAGAACTTGGATGAGTGCTGAGCGCGCCGATAATAAAGAGTACAACGCGTTCTGGGCGCCGCAGGAAGCCGACATCGCATTTGGGAATCAGGCTCTCTGCCCGCGCGCTGGCGTAGCTTACCATAACCGAGCCCATTAGTCCGGCCCCCGCAAGAAAAACGTTAAGAGTCGAATGGAGCGGGGTGTCGCGGGCGTAAAAGACCATAAGGCCCACAAAAACGACCATATCCGAGAGCCGGTCCAATGAAGAGTCTAAAAAGCCGCCAAATCTGGTGACTCGACCCGATAGACGGGCCACCTGCCCGTCAAGCATGTCGAAAAGATTGGCGACTATGAGCGCGATTCCGGCCCAGAAGAATAGGCCAAACCCAAAAAGAAGACCGCAACCGACGTTGATGCCAACGCCGATGACGGTCAGAACGTTGGGATTGATGTGTCCGCTTGCCAGCCACCGCACAATGGCATCAATGATCCGCTGGGCGGCCCGTCCGATACTCGCACCAAACATGCTCTAGCTTAATTTCTCCTCGACTACCCCGTGTTTTACTCCGCAGGTGTGCAACCGACAGTACGTCGGCGGACACTACATGTCGTCGTGAAGTGTCCTCAGTTGCCGGATTTCAAAGTTACGGGCGCCGGCCGGGGTTCGCACCACCACCTCGTCGCCTTCCTGCTTGCCCATCAGGCTGCGGCCGACGGGCGAAGTGGTTGAAATCAATCCCTGGGCCGGGTCGCTTTCCTCAGGTGTCACAAGGCGATAAGTGACCTCTTCATCCTTTTCCGCGTCGTACAGGACCAGCGTCGACCCATACGACGCCTTGTCCCGAGGCACTTTATTCGGATCGATCGAAGCAATCTCGCTGATCCGTTGCCGGAGTTCGACAATCCGCGCCTTTACAACGTTTTGCCGATCGAGCGCGGCCCGATACTCGGAATTCTCACGGAGATCGCCAAACTCGAGCGCTCGCTTGATCTCTTTCGGCAGGTGAATCCGCAGCTCGGTTTCGAGCTCGTCGAGCTCACCCTGAAGTTTTTCTTTGATCGCTCCCTGAGACAACTAAATTCACCTTCCTGTCGGCCCAAAAAATCTTGGCAACTCTAATGCCAACCGGGTGCAGTTTCAAAGTTTCCTATGATAGCTGGCCTCATTCGGCGCGCCAAAAGAAACGCCGGTGTCCCGCGCTGTTCGCACGAGCTGGCCCTCCGGCGGCACCGTCTTTATACCCTTGATCGCCTCAAACAGCGGCACCGTAATCACGTCACCCGCCTGAAGCGCCACCATCACGCCGCTTTCTCCATTGGCCAGCGCCCGGACCGCGCACGATCCGAAGTTTGTCGCCAACATGCGGTCGAAGGCGTTCGGCCGCCCGCCGCGCTGCAGATGCCCCAGGACCACACAACGCGTTTCCCGCCCCGTGACCTCCTCGAGATCCCGCTGCAAATGCTGACCGATGCCTCCGAGCCGGGGTGCACGAGAAGCATCACCCTTGTCTTGATAAACCAGCTCGTGGCCAATCTCAATCGC